>NZ_JASJDK010000147.1 GCF_030065675.1 Mastigocoleus sp. MO_188.B34
CAAAAAGTTAAACAGATTTAAAGGGGTTAAGTCAGTGCTTTTTGGATACGCCGAGTTTAAATATTGTCAAGGCTAACATCACTCGCGTAAGCGTGTATGCCGTAACTGGCAATTGGGAGAACGAAGGGTAATAAATTACCCGTGTCGTTTTTCCTCCCCGACTTAAAAGTACGGGGTTTCCAAACTCCCGAGAGGTTTTTATGAAAATATTTAGCTCTTACCTAATTGAAAAAGTCTAATTTTGCGGCATTAATTTGGGAACAGATACTTAATCTTAAACATATAAAAGCCAGCAGTCGGATTTGAACCGACGACCGCTCGATTACAAGTCGAGTGCTCTACCACTGAGCCATGCTGGCGAAATCAATTTTAGTTACGTAAGTAAATCAATCTATACAAAGACAAATAATATCTCGTTTACCCGCAACGAGTACATATCATATCACAATTAGATAAATTGTAAACCCCAAAACCAAAAATATAAACCCCAAAAATAACTCACTCGAGTCTCAACCCCTAATCTCCAATTCCAAATACTCAATTCCAAATACTCAATTCCAAAAAAATAGTTTTCTGTTAACAAGCTAAATGTAGAATATTAAAGACCGATGGCAGGGGATAATTATATGGTTATTTTTTACGGATAGGGCGGGCATATGACAGCTTTGATTGGACGGGATTTATTAAGTTTAGCCGACCTTAGCCCAACGGAAGTTAAACTTATTTTGGATCGGGCAAGCAAGCTAAAATCACAGAAATTACAATTACGATGCAATAAGGTTTTAGGCTTGTTATTTTCTAAAGCTTCGACACGTACAAGGGTTAGCATGACAGTAGCAATGTATCAACTGGGGGGGCAGGTCGTTGACCTAAATCCTAATGTTACTCAAGTCAGTCGAGGAGAACCCGTTCAAGATACTGCACGTGTATTGGACAGATATTTAGATATCTTAGCAATTCGTACTTTTGCCCCTCAAGAATTGGAAACCTTTGCCAAATACGCCAAAATACCAGTAATTAATGCTTTAACCGACTTAGAGCATCCCTGTCAGGTATTAGCAGACCTAATGACAATCCGAGAATGCTTTGGCAGTCTTGAAGGACTTACCTTAACTTATGTGGGTGATGGTAACAATGTCGCTAATTCATTGATGTTGGGCTGTGCATTGGTGGGGATGAATGTTAGAGTGGCGACACCTGTAGGTTATGAACCCAATGCCGCAATTACAGAGAAAGCACGAGCAATTGCAGGTGGTAAAACAGAAGTTATTCTAACCCAAGATGCGGAAACTGCAACCAAAAATGCTCACGTATTGTACACTGATGTTTGGGCAAGCATGGGGCAAGAATCAAAAGCAAGCGACCGCATTCCCATTTTTCAACCCTACCAAATCAACGAAGATTTATTAAATCTTGCCGATCCTCAAGCAATTGTTTTACACTGTTTACCAGCACATCGAGGCGAAGAAATTACGAATGAGGTAATTGAAGGTTCTCAATCGCGAGTTTGGGAGCAAGCAGAAAATCGGATGCATGCTCAGAAATCCTTACTTGCAAGTATACTCGGCGCAGAAGAAGTTTAACTTTTAGAACTATCGATTAATATCGATATCGCCTCCAATTTCTAGATATTCAATTCCCATTCTTGATTGCTCATTCTTAAAAAAACTATAAAACTAGCAAATATCTTTGCCGTAGGATGTTCTTTTGTAGTACAAATGTCCTATGGAAATTTGTATTTACATCCCTATGAATTTATGGAAAAACTAACAGAAGCTCAAAATGAACTTTATGAGTGGTTGGTGGAATATATCAAATCGCGCCAACATTCTCCTTCAATTCGGCAGATGATGCAAGCAATGAATTTAAAATCGCCTGCACCAATTCAAAGTCGTTTAGAACATTTGCGTAACAAAGGTTATATCGAATGGAGTGAGGGTAAAGCTAGAACAATCAGAATTATTCACCCCGATCGCAAAGGTGTACCAATTCTCGGTGCTATTGCAGCAGGTGGTTTAATTGAACCCTTCACCGATGCAGTAGAACACATAGACCTTTCTAATTTATCTTTACCTGCAAAAACCTATGCTTTGCGGGTAACCGGTGACAGCATGGTTGAAGATTCTATCGTAGAAGGTGACTTAGTATTTCTACGTCCGGTGATGGAACCAGATAATTTAAAGAATGGTACCATTGTTGCCGCTAGAGTCGAGGGATATGGAACGACTTTAAAGCGGTTTTATCGTCAAGGCGATCGCGTAACTCTCAAGCCAGCTAATTCTAACTATGCTCCCATTGAGGTGAATGCAGCACAATTGGATGTCCAGGGTTCTTTAGTTGCTATCTGGAGAAATTACAACTGATAAGTTACAACTAGCGATCGCGAAGAATGTTTGTAGCTACTGGCTAATTGCAAAAGATAAAGGAGGTATTCGCTGTGCAAGCAATTAGCCATTAGCAACTAATGAGTAATGAGTAATGAGTAATAAGTAATAAGTAATAAGTAATAAGTAATGAGTAATAAGTAATGAGTAATGAGTAATGAGTAATGAGTAATGAGTAATGGGTAATGGGTAATGAGTAATGGGTAATGGGTAATGGGTAATGGGTAATTGTTCACTGACTATTACTGGTTCCTGATTCCTTACTTCTGACTTCTGACTTCTGACTCCTGACAACTGATAACTAATAATTAAAATTGGGCGTTCGCCAAATAAATGTATTTCACGCAGAAGAAAAAACTGTATTTACCTGTTAACAAAAGGGATTATTCCCATGAAGACGGGGAGTCACTTACTAGAAAATTTTTATTAAAAAAACCATTTGTTAGTGAAAATCGGGGTGGCGATCGCGCTAAATATCACGCCAGTCAGTATCAAAGCAGTAAATATCAAACCAATAAGCTATTACTTGGGTGTCCGCAAATTCCTCAAGAATTACAACTAAGAGACTATCAAAAAGAAGCTATTAATAACTGGTTTGCCAATAATGGTAGGGGAACCTTGAAAATGGCAACCGGTAGCGGTAAAACAATTACAGCCCTAGCAATTACCTACGAGCTATACAAGCAAATAGAATTGCAAGTATTGCTAGTGGTATGTCCTTTCCGTCATCTTGTTACTCAGTGGGCGCGAGAGTGTCGAAAATTCAATTTACAACCTATTCTCGCCTTTGAAAATGTCCGTAATTGGCAAACTCAACTTTCTACGCAATTATACAACCTACGCTCTGATTCCCAAGCATTTATTACAGTTATTACCACTAATTCCACATTGATCGGTGAAAAATTTCAATCTCAACTCAAGTATTTCCCTCAAAAAACTCTAATTATTGGTGATGAAGCACATAATTTAGGTTCGCCAAAATTAGAAGAAAGTTTACCTCGCAGTATTGGTTTGCGTCTTGGTTTATCTGCAACACCAGAAAGATATTTTGATGAAACTGGAACCAAATCTTTATTAGGCTATTTTGGTAAAGTCTTGCAGCCAGAGTTTAGTTTAAGAGATGCGATTAATCGAGGTGCATTGGTACATTATCTTTATTATCCAATATTAATAGAATTAACAGAAATTGAAAGCTTTAGCTATGCCAAATTAACTAGAAGAATTGGCAGAGTATTACAGAATAGAGAGCAAGAAAATCCAGATATAATATCTGACTTACATAATGCAGACTTAAAGCCATTATTAATTCAAAGAGCAAGATTAATTGGGGCTGCAGAAAATAAATTAAAAGCTTTGCGTGAATTAATGATAAATCGCCGCGATACAACCCATACTTTATTTTATTGTAGTGATGCGGCTCCTGATACTGGAAGATATTCAAATTTACATCAACTCAAAGAAGCGACAAAAATTTTAGGGGTAGAGATAGGTTACAGAATTAGTACTTATACTGCTGACACTCCACTTTTAGAAAGAGAAACTTTACGTCATCAATTTGAAAGTGGGGAATTGCAGGGTTTAGTTGCGATTCGCTGTTTAGATGAAGGTGTAGATATTCCAGCAATTAAAACAGCAGTAATTTTATCGAGTTCTGGAAATCCCCGACAATTTATTCAAAGACGAGGTCGAGTTTTACGTCCCCATCCAGGAAAAGAACGAGCTACCATTTTTGACATGATTGTTTTACCACCAGAGTTAGATCGAAAAACTTTGGAAGTAGAGCGTAATTTATTAAAAAAAGAACTACGGCGTTTTGTAGAATTTGCAGACTTAGCTGATAATGCTGGAGAAGCCAGAATGAAGCTATTTGATCTGCAAAAGCGCTATGGTTTGATGGATGTTTGAGTCTGTATTAATTGATAATAGGTGATAGCTAATAAAATTCAATTAGTTATTTATGAAATTTCTTTTTTGAAGGTTGGAATTTTGACTTTTTGTTACTTTTTGTTAAATTTACAAACCTCGCCGATAACTGGTAACAGGTAATAGGTAAATGAATTACCATGACAACACTTTTTGCACCCTGCTTCAGCTAATACAAATTACCAATTACCAATCACCAACTATCAACTCTCAAAATATTAATAATGCAGAGTAAAAAAGAATCCTTAATGTGCTGAAAGCTAACAAGCACAATAGCTCTTACTTCATAGTCTAGGGTTTGCTGTTAAAAAAGTCTTCTGGTGAAGTTAGAGAACAGGGAACAATTTCATACTTATTTTTCTAGTTTTTCTAACCAGAAAAAATTTTATTTGCAAGCTTTTCAAGCATTATACCCCTATTCACTTGCACTTTTTCCTTCATTTACAGCCTGAAAATCCATCAATATAAGAATTTGATGGCTATTCAGCAAGCCCTATCTACATACGCGTAAGAGCTGCTATTTTAGTTAGCTTTGCTCGTTCTAGACCTTCTAAATCACTCATATCCAACCATTTCTCTTTAAGTAATCTAGCAAATACAAATATAAGAACAGAATATCTATAGTCATACTTGCCGTCTATGTCATGTCTCCTTGCACTTAGGAAATCATGTAAGCGCCATATTTGGTCAATTTCAGTAATATTACTGGCTTGACTGCGAACCTCTTCGAGTAGAGCATTAATTTCTCTTTCATAGGCTTTATCAAAGGCTTGATGTGCAACTTCTTTTTCTGTTTCAGACCAACTAATACTATTCACTTGCATTTTTAAAACTAAAGTCTATCTATTTGTTTGAATGGGATAATTGCTTCACGGAAAACTCACAGCAATAGGATTCAGCTTCTACTATAAAGCTAAGATTCAAAGTTTGATTTCAGTATATTGAAACAAGCGTAATGAAAACTTAGGCTTTTAGTATTAGAAATAAAGCTTTGTCTATGGCATAAAAATGAGTCAAACACGCGATTTCGATTGGAGTTTATAATTGTAATAATATTATTTTATCAGGTTACGCTAACTACGCAGTGACAAAAAAGTACTTTTTACAACAAAGATTTTAAGTAGATTAATTGTGAACTTATATTGTTGTAGTTTGTGTAAAATTGAAAATCTCTCTTAGATGAATAAATTTACTTCTAAGAGAGATTTTTAATATTTTATATTTGATAAAAAATATTTACAAAGACTAGGACTATAACGTTACTTGAACGTCTCAAATGATCCCTAATCTCTATACAAAGTAGAGACACATCTCGTATTTACCAAGACTTACGCTAGTCCTCCTATTAATTGTAGGATTTGGAAGTATAAAACCCAATGGCACCTTTACTAACAGTCGTTTGCAAAAAAATATAACCTCTGGGTGGTATAACTTTACAAACCCTTATTATTCAATTTAAGGAGGTGTAAGTTATGTTTATTAGTCTCTACATCTTTATGGGAAACTCTCTGGTTAAATACCAGTTTTACTAACCACGAGCTAAGTTTAATAATTCTTTAGGAGAGGCGAGCAAATCAATTGCAACAAAGAAAATTTTCTCTTCGGGATTTAGTAGGAATCTCCAAGCAATATTCATCCCAACACCTGCACCAAACCAAGGAGTTTGTACTTTACCAGTAACTTTTATTTGAGTGTAACCATCATCAGCAGCTTCAGAAACTCCTCGCTCTGGGATTAATTTAAGATTTTGACACTCTTCTCTAAAGAAACGAAGAACAGCTTCTTTTCCAACAATAGGTTTGCGGAAAGGAGGTTGCAAAGCACCATCATCAGCAAACAATTTAATTAGAGCATCAAAGTCATTTGCATTTAAGTTATTCATATAACTCAATACAGTGTTATTGGTAACACCTTCAATTGTGACTTGAGTACGTTTTGACATCTCTTGGGGAGGAACTACAGGTTCCGCGATTCGCTTGAATTCACCCAATTTACCTGTGTCATAACCCATATCAACCACAGCATTACGTAAAACTGTGATTTGCTGACCTGAATCAAGATTTCTAATAGCTTGCAACACTGCTGCAGCATTTGCAGATAGCTGATAACCTTCTGGAATAGGAGCAACAATCCCTTTTTCCATCCATTCTCCAAGCTGATACCAAAAGCCTAACTTGATGTTTGGAGACCAAGTTGCATAGGTTCTACCAACTGGTGTATCTGCACGATTTGCTAAATCGCACATTACTTGTGACTGTTCTAGAGGAGTCATTTGCCGAATCTGATTCATTGTATTTTCGGCAAACTGCATGTTAGCTGCTCCTGGAGCTGCAACTGTGATTGTTTTACCCATTTCCAGGTAAGCAAACCAGATCAATGCTAGTTGATCTTCAGCCCCAAGCTGAGCAAATCTGGCAATGGTCGCTGGTACGGCATCAGCAGATAGGGTATTAGGGAAAATACCGCGAGCAGACTCAATGGAAAATGGCATAGACTCACCTTAGATATCTCTATAAGACTTCAACTTGAACGGAAGTTTATTTTCACTTTACATGTCAAATGTCCTGAAAGTCACCCTCATGATAAGGATAAATTTCGTAAATATTAACTTAAGTAAAGAAATGTAAAAAAACATTACATTTATAGTCTACACCTATTGTGACTTACTTGGGTTTACTTTTGCCAGAAGATCGCTGGTGAATAGACTATAAAATTCTAATTAAAAGCATTAAATAGACTGATAATTACTAATTTCGATCAAAGTCGCGCTAGTCTGCGTTAAAATCGAACCCCATGATAGATATTTGGTGCTCTGCAAGACCTATCGCTTATTTCAACTGAATATTGCTCCCACACCATGAGGGCTTGTAAGCAAATGAAGGTTATACAGCATTCTGTATCTGTAAAGGCACTTGCTGTATATTAATCCTTTGGGGTTAATATATGCTTAGCTTAATTGCTTATTTAAAATAAATTATTTGTGTACTTAGCAGCTTTTTATTCTGCTCTGCTGTCATTATTCGATAAAGGCGTTGAGCAAGCTATTACTTACATATTGCGTGCGATCGCGTCGCTGTTTAAGCTTATATCCAGTAAGACGTTGAACCCCTCTCCCAATCATAACCAAAACCCTTGACCTTTACTTTCATTCCTTATCTTTGTCTTTATTCTTATCCAGTTCTATCTCTGACTGATTTAAACTCTTCACCAAATTGACCTGTACCGTTGTCTTAGAAATCGCCTTAGCATATGCAGCATTCAAATAATTAGCATACTTCCGATTGCTAGCAACGTAAGTCTGAAAAAAAGGTAAACTCAAAACACTTACATAACTTCGCGTTTGCACTGGATCTTCCCCAACCACTTCAGAAGGTAATGGAAGCTGTCCTACATCACTTGCACTATTTCCGATCGCCGAAAAGTGAGTTGCACCGGTGAGTAAAGCCAAATATTTTCGCGAATTATTCAGCCAGGAAAAAGGTAATATTTGCTCGTATAAAGCTGGTGTAATCGTATCATCACTACTAGCAACAATCATAACTGGAACTGGCAGACTCTTTAAACCATTTTCGCCAAAAATTGCACTGGTGAGGGGATTCACTGCAATTACAGCCTTCACTCTTTCATCCCGTAAATTATTTCCCTGTCTTTGAAGACTTCCATATAATTTCTTGGCTCGACACTGGAGTAACAAAGACATGTTCCAACTTTTTCGTAAGGCTCTCTCTTGACAACTTTCTTGTAAATTCTTGTAGTCAATTTTTGCACCGGCTAAGGCTAAAACTGTATAGCCTCCAAAAGACTGACCGAATAAGCCAACCTGTTGTAAGTTTAAGCGTTCTCCAAAGCGGGAATCAGAACGATTGATTCTCTCCAACTCATCGAGAATATAGGTTACATCCAAAGGTCCATTATAAAATTCCTCTGGTTGCGCAAGTTCGCTCGCACTTCCATCCAATAGCGATCGCAGTTGTTTGGTGTCGCTTCCTGGGTGATTGGGAACCACAACCGCAAAACCATGGGATACCAGGTAATTAGCTAAATATCGAAAATTTGTACTATCAGAACCCAAACCGTGAGAAATTACGATCGCAGGTATTTGATTCTTGATATTGAATTTTGTATTGGGAAGATAAATATCCGTCAGCAAAACTCTACGTCGAGATGCATCAAAAAATTTGAATTGATGTTTATTCGCTGCGAAATTTCCCTGTCTTTTCAATGAAGATAAATGGGAAAAATTCATCCCTGCTGGGATATTTGCAGCTTCTATGAGTGACCTCTTGGATATGGCATCGATCGCATGATTAGTTTGATTAACCAGTTGCTCCCACTCAGCAGCAATTCCTAAAATTCGAGATAAATTGATGTGAATTCCCGGGCTAGGATATTTCCGCATTAAATTCAACAGGGTTAATCCTTCGGGTTCGGCCGCAGCCAAAATCAAGGCCGAACGTAAAGCATGAAATCCTGATTTTTCTTGTCCAGATTCATTCTTAATTACCTCTCCCAATCTTTTCAGTAAAAACTCCCCTTGGGGAGTGTACAAAAATTGTGAAACTGCAACCCGGTCTACCTTGATTGGACTGAGTAAAATTCGGCGGAATTCTTCTAATTGATCCGCTTTAAAATACTGGGTATAAACAGCTAAATCTTCACTAATTACACCTTTAATTGCATATTTTTCCAGAGAACTAACAGAAATTGAACGTTCTAGAGCAGAGTAAGAAGCATATACTCTCTCGGCTGCAAGGGCAGAGTCGTAAATTCCTAAGCCTGGTATCAAGGCTAATAAAAATAGCGAGCGCGAACACCTCCCCAGAATTGTCGTCCAATTACCAAAAATGCTTTTCATCCCTCAATGAAATAAGACAGTTGTGTGTTTTAAGGCAGGAACGAAGAGTAAATCTTTAGACACCCTGGATAGTATTAATTTTATTTTTTCTAGCCAATGTGTTTTAACTTTTTTTTAGTTTACTAAGCTCAAATTGAACTTACACAGATTCCTTCTAGGTAGGTTCAGATACTTACCTTTAAGAATACTTATAAACTGATTTTAGTAACTATGTAATCATAACAAATCAAGAAAAAAACTGCCTCAGTATGTAAAAAGTCACTAGAAAGGTACTGCATTTGTAGTAAATTAATCAGTGTAAACACATGACATATTAAGCACCATTTTAATGTGTATAATTTAATTGAAGCTAGGCTTTTGGAGTAAATAGTATGATGAAAGAGAAAAAAGCTATTTTGGTCGACAAATGAAATTAATGATAAGACTAATACAGTAAACTTGAATGATAAAATAATAATTATGGTTTGAGTTAATACTATTTTTCATCGCGAAGTTTACCAACATAAAAGAGCTACTGACAACAACTTCTTTAGTAGTTAAGGTCTTTAAAAGAAGAGAAATCAGACCTGAAAATAATGGTAAATAAGTATAAAAAATCTTTTATATCGGACAAATTAAACGAATCATAGAACACATCCTTCATAAATCATCAGAATAAGCAGGATTAACTACGAATTAGTAACATAAATAGCAATTTTAGCTCGAATGTAGATCAAAATAAGTCTGGCATCCAAGGGGAGACACTAGCAAATAATTGAGTAGCTGCAAATATAGCTCCTTCTGGGGCGGAGATTTTCCCAGCGATTTGTAATTGTTGTGGGCTATACAAACCACTATAAAGTGGTGCTAATGCGCTGATGTGCAGTTTCAATTCACCTCTACCACCTTTAATTACTTTTCCGCGCCCATCTGCAACGGTAAGGATAAATTTACCGCTATTATCTAGAATTAAATCGTCTTCGATTTCTAAATGAAGTTCGGTTTTAAGATTGGGGTGATAACCCCGTAGAGATAATGCTTTGATGACATTATCTACAAACATACTACAAAAATAAATTATATTAATAATTTTCTCTATGAGGTGAGAAGATGTTGGAAGGGTTGAATTTTGACTAACAACCTTTTAACTTTTAGCGCCTATACTTGCGCTTTATTTATAATTGATAACTTGCATTCCGTAAGGGCTTTACCTGATAACTGATAAATGAAACAGCGATTAACAGAAGGTAATGTTGGTAGACAACTAATAGAACTAACACTACCAATGGTTTGGGGTGTGTTTGCGATTATTGCCTTTAATTTGGTAGATACTTACTTTGTTGGTCAACTAGGTACAAAAGAGTTGGCTGCAATGAGTTTTACATTCCCCGTCGTCATGACCCTAGGAAGTCTAGCATTAGGCTTGGGAGTGGGAGCTTCTTCCGTTATTGCTCGCGCTATTGGAGAAGGCGATCGCAGTCGCGTGCAACGTTTTACAACTAATAGTCTTACCCTGGGACTAGTTGCAGTAGCCATATTTGTCAGTTTAGGTTTATTTACTATTGACCCTTTATTTACTGCTTTGGGTGCTGACGCTGAAGTTTTGCCTTTAATTCGAGAATACATGCAAATTTGGTACTTCGGGATGATATTCCTAGTAATACCAATGATTGGTAACAGCGCTATTCGTGCATCTGGTAACACTGGTACGCCTAGTATAATTATGACTCTGGCGTCTGTGGTAAATATCGTTTTAGATCCAATTTTAATCTTGGGGTTGGTAGGTTTTCCCAGATTAGAATTACAAGGAGCTGCACTTGCAACAGTAATAGCCAGAGCAATTACATTAATTGCATCTTTGCTTGTCTTGCATTTTAAAGAACGGATGATTTATCTCAAGGTTCCTAGCTTACAGGAAACATTGTGGTGCTGGAAAGATATTTTATATGTGGGTTTACCTGCAGCTTGCACCAGTATGATTAATCCCATTTCCATTGGTGTTATTACTAGTTTACTGGCAACCTTTGGTGCTGCGAGTGTTGCTGCTTTCGGAGTTGCTTCACGGATCGAATCTTTTGTTTTAATCGCCCTATCTGCCCTATCTGCAAGTATTGGACCATTTGTCGGTCAAAACTGGGGGGCTAAAAAATATACAAGAGTAAGACAATCCATGAGATTGAGCTTTATTTTTTGTATTATCTGGGGAGCATTAATGACCTTGATTTTAGTACCATTTGCTCCTTGGTTGTCTTCGTTATTTAACAAAAATCCTGAGGTCATTGAAATTGCAACTCGCTATTTGTGGATAGTACCAATTAGTTACGGAACTGCTGGAATTATTCTCGTTGCAAGTTCAGCTTTTAATGGTCTGGGTAAACCAATTCCTTCCATTGTGATGACAGTGATGCGAATGTTTGTTCTTTATATCCCAATAGCATACTTTGGAGGAAAAATTTATGGGGTCAATGGTATTTTTGCTGCTGCAACTATTTCCAATTTAGTTGTGGGAATTGGTGCTTTTATATGGAATCAGAGAACTTGTAGCCTCAAAGCAGTTGAAAAAGCAGAACAAGCTGCATCTATGTCTTAAAATTTTGGAGAAAGGAAATAGGGAACGAGAAATAAGGGCAAATGAGGAGATAGAAAAATATTCTAATAGCTGTAACTGCTGCTGTGGAAAATCATATTTTGATTTCAGAGCATTTAATTATTTATGGTTAATTGTTAGCAGTTAACTTCTTTCCCATCAATTTTGCTCGTATTCTTAATATCGACATAGTACCAGCAGTAAAAAGCGTTCCAATCAGTAAATTTTTCAAACTAGGATTTTTACCACTTCCACTAATTAAACTTGCTTCCAAAATTAGGGAAGGTAATAAGATTCCCATCCAAAGCAAAATTCGGTAAAAATTTAATCTTCTTTTCGCCAAAGTTGTGAGCAGCGCCAAACATACTCCTAAGGGTATAAAAGTGATGCCATAGTAAAATAAGATTTGTTTTTTGGGGATGATTTCTAATAAGTGCAAAGAGTGATAATTTTGGATCTCATCTATATATATCTCTAATGTTGCTTTAGAGTAAGTAATAACTATATGATGTGAATTTTCACTTGTAAAAACACCAGGTATATTCATATTTAAATCAGAACCATTAGAACCTGTAAGTGGTGTTCTGAATCGAAATTCTAAGTTATCTTCTTGCTGTCCTAAAGTAAAATTACGATGCTGTCCATCTGCGGACATGGAAATAATGCGTCCAGGTCCAGTTACTTTGACATCAGCAGTTGTTATATTTGCACTAATCGTGAACTCTGAAGTTTTACCAATTCTTTGACTCAAAGTTGTTGCTGGAATTTTGGTTTTTAGCCAATGACGAGAATTAAGGGGTGGTTCTTCTTGTTTCAATACACTTTGTTTTTCAGGTGGTTCCTCACCTTCCCAAACTAGCTCTGGTAAATTTCCCGTTCGGTCTTGATAATAATTCTGAATTTGATTTAACTGATAATCCGCAATTAGGGAACCTGCTTCCCATTGAAAATTATTCTCATCAGTTAGTAACTTTTTAACTTCATTTTGAGATATTGCTCTATCGCTGATATATAACTGGGAAACATCACCTTTCCAGGGTCTATCTCCCGTTCCTTCATTACCTAAAATTAAATGAAAATCGCTATCCCAGCTATTCAAGCTTGTCATACTTTGCCAAGGGATAGAAATCAAAAAGGCAAAAAGTACATAAGCAAGAGAAAATATTGCAATTTTTTTAATTGATTTACTAGAGTGACTATTCTCCAGTTTATTTAAAGTTAAATTAAAACTTCTTGAACCGTAAATATAGAAGCATAATAACCCTAAAAATCCACCGAAGGAGTTATGAAATATATCAGATGGGGTAGGAGCCCGGGAAGGTATTAATGTTTGTAATAATTCTACAGTTAATGATAGGGTCGCACTCAAAACAGTTGTGGTGAATAATTGCCCTATAAGCTTGATCTTTCTCCTTTGCAATATACTTCCTAAACCAAACCCAAAAGGCATAAACAATAAAACATTATTGACCTGGTCTTGAAAAAAACTACTATTATTAAAATCAGTCAATAAATCTCGAATCGACCAACTATCTGATAAATGAAAATTAAAAGGATGAAGAGTTGCAAAGAAAATAATAAAACTGCTAATTATGACAATAAAATAATCCCAATTTGGGATATTTATCAAAAACTTTTGAGCCTGCTTAGTAATAGTATTTTTTGCCATAAAATTTTATTATCCCAAGAGTAGCTTCAACTAATGTAAAAGTATTAGCTTTGTTTGTCCGCAAAGACGCATTAATGGTAATCGATGCACACCAGTTCCATATCAAAGATATCTACAGCTATTTCGCATACTTAAGAATATTTTTAGATCTTGTGAGAGTTTTATTAAGATATCGTTAATCTGGAGATAAAGTATTTGCTTTTTCTCGTAAAATATGTATATCTCAAAATAAGCTTTATTGTCACCAAATTGGGATATTGAAGTTAGGGTATTAAACTCTAAGCTTTAAGGGACAGTATAAATGTATATATTTAAACATTCCTTGGGTCCATCCTAAAAGTGTACTATTTTGTTCTGAAGAAAAATCGGTCACATTAAAAATAAAATACAACAAGAAAAATAAAACACAATAAGGTAATTTGTTTTGTTAAATTAATTTGTGTTTCCAGTTATAGATAAGGCTGAATAAAATCTTGGATCGATCACTTGAAATTTGTTGCTTGAGACTAAAAGGCTTTTTGAAGTGAATCTTGAGGCAAATTGTGGTAATTCCAAAAAGTTTCAGATTTGAAGAATTATTTCAAGTAACTCTTCTAGTATAATTAGATTTTACTTAGATGAAGTTAATTCAATTTATTTTGCTATTTGTATTGCCTGGAACTGAGAGTTTATGTTATCTGTACTGATGTGTATGAAACGGCAGGTTAATGTATATTTTTTGACTAAATTGTCTGCGGATCGGTAATAATGTCGGTAAATGAAGGTTGAAGGGTTTTCTTTATATTCCCGCTTTACCTATATGCTCCCATTTTCTGCGATCGGGATAAATCAACTACAGTCATGACTGAACTCAAACTGCATTTAAAACAGGGAGACACCGGACAAACAGTTCCAGTACATCAAGATGTATTTACGATCGGTCGTTTGCCCAAATGTGATTTATACTTACCCTTTGGGGGAGTTTCTCGCTGTCATGCGCGAATTGTTAGAGTAGCAGCTAATGTATGGACTATTGAAGATTTGGGCAGTAAGAATGGTACAAAATTGAATGAAATTCCAATTTATTCTCCTCAACAGTTGCATGATCGGGATAACCTGTGGGTAGGCGAAGTAAACCTGCAAGTAATGCTTGTTAATACCCGAGCCAAGAAATCAAATTCTTCTTCTCCATCTTTTGACCCACCAGAAAAGCTGACCGAAGCAAAAACAATCCTACATGATGTTAAGCAGCTACAAAAGCAATGGGTGGAAGGACAAGAGCAAAGTAATGATATTGAATTCAAAGATAGAACGATCGCTCGCTTAATAGATTTAGTAGAAATAGCGAAAAATCTCAGCGCTGCAACATCAATTAAAGAAATTTTTTTTCAAGTACAGCAAGTAGTTTTCCGTTATCTCAAGAGTATAGAACGTTTGGCATTGTTAGTACTCCGGGATGGAAAACTGGAATTAATGGATGCTGCACCTAGAAATCCTTCCGAACAAAATAATCTTGCTGCTAATGCTAGTTGGATTAGTAGGAGTATTTGTCAAAGAGTATGTGAAGAAAAAGTTGCGATTCAGACTGCTGATGCTCAACAAGATGAGAGATTTGCAGGGGAAAATAGTATTTTAGTTAAAGGTATTCGTAGTGCAATGGCGGTACCTTTATGGGACGAGACTAAAGTTGTTGGGGTGCTGTATGCGGATGCTCATTTTTCTTCTTACCATTGGGAGTCGGAAGGGGAAGAAGAACTGAGATTTTTTTCCGCTTTAGCAAATTTAGTAGCATCAAGCGTCCAGCGTTGGTTGCTAGCAGATAAACTTAAAAGTGAAGAGGTCATTCGTCAAAAACTCGAAAGGTATCATTCACCAGCGGTTGTCCATCAACTCATAGCTGCAGGTGCTTTACCTAATGGTCGTCTTCCACCGCGAGAAAGTGAAATTAGTATTTTATTTGCCGACCTTGTGGGTTTTACAGCTATGTCAGAAGTCAGTACACCCACAGAAATATCCCAATTATTAAATAATTTATTTGAAGAAATGCTGCAAGAGGTATTTGCTTACGGCGGAACTTTAGATAAATATATTGGCGATTGTATTATGGCATTTTTTGGTGCTCCGGAGGAACAAAAAGATCATGCAGATCGTGCGGTAGCTTCAGCAAAGGGAATGCTATCCCGTCTTTATAACTTGAATTTAAATAATTTTTGGCGCGAACCCTTAAAATTAAGGATTGCAATTAATAGTGGTAAAGCTGTGGTTGGAGATTTGGGAAGTTCCCAGAGGGTAGATTATACAGCCCTTGGGGCTACAATTAACTTAGCTGCTCGCATGGAAGGGGTATGTCCTCCAGGTAAATGTGTAGTTGGTGAGGCGACCCATAGAATTTTAACTAATCCTTCTGACTTTGAAGAGTTAGGTGATTATCGCTTTAAAGGGATTAATAGATTAGTTAAAGTTTATCAGAATAAAGATTTTTAACTATTATTTTTTATTGTTAATTTTGCTTGGATCTAATTCATATTTATTTTAGATTTATTCTTACATTTTTGTATGTTACAGGTTTGTCTTTAAATATCATTAAATATTTAATTATACTGGCTGAATAAGAATATTATAAAAAACTTAGCCACCAATATCTATATTTAGATTTGTAATTGGCAAACCATTTACATATGGGATAAGTAATAACAAGCATAACAAGCCATAATACATAAACATGATGTAAATCATATCCATAATTTTCTGGCATTCTGCTAGATAATAGAAATGGCAAAGTAATAGCTTTCAAGCCATACTTTGGTAATGCCAATATAACCGCAGAGAAATGTATCACCCAAAGGTGAATAATATAAAAAAATAGTGGTACTCTTCCTAAAGTTATTAAGGGCTTGAGAAATGGTTTTATTTTACTTTCAAGTAAATATGTCGTTTCAAACAGATAAAGTATTAAAAAAGCTATGCCAAGTGTGATTAACAAAAAAGCTAATGATGGTGGGTATTTATGACAATTTATGAATGATAATATTGTTTTCCAAAGAGTAGACTGAATTGACCAAGGTTTAGGGTCGCCATAAATATTGATTCCTCGGATAACCAGAAAGCTAAAAATTAAGCCCCAACCCAAATTTCGTAACCAATGCAGACGGTGAGTTTTTGATTTAGTCAACACACTTCCAAAAGCATAGCCACTTAGTATTACCCCAACCCAAGGAATAAGCGGATAGGAAAGGAAAAAACGAATTCCTGGTATTGGTACAAAAATCGCCCTTTCATGAAGAAATGACCAAATCCAGCCAAAATTTCCTAGTTGCTCGGCTTGCACACTATCAAACAAGTTATGTCCGACAATAAGCATTATTCCCAACGTCGCTACACTATTAATGGGAAGTTGAATTACTATGGCTAGAATAATCATAGACCAACCAATTGCCCATAATATTCCTGCCATAAAAACACCAGGATAAAATGTCCATGCCAAGCTAACTACAGTTAATTCTAAAAATATTAACCAAAACCCCCTAATTACCAGAAAACGAGATAACTGTTTTTTTGTTTTTCCTCGTTGTAGAGAAAGATAAGCAGCTATACCTGCAATCAAAATGAATGATGGAGCACATAAATGGGTAATCCATCTAGTAAAAAATAGAGGAATATTCGATTTTTCTATATCTAATGGGTTGAAACTAGCATTAGAAAAAAAAGCTCTTGTATGGTCTAATGTCATCAAAGCCATAACCAAGCCACGTAGTAAATCTACAGATACAAGTCGTTTTATTTTCAGTTGGTCGTCATTCTTAGGGTTATTGCTAGAAGTATCTAAATTGAAACCCATAATTGGAACCTTAAGCTTTATCTTTTACTTTTGGTACTAGCTTATACCTTTCCATTACTAGTTTTTTAAAATAAAACTTATGCAGTTAGTTTTTGCACACTGAAATTACAAAATAAACCCTGTTTGATTGAACATTTTAGGAATTTGAGGAGATTATAAGGAGCATTGGAAGTGTGGGAGGTGTGAGAATTCTGGGAAAAATTCTAACAATAATCAGGACTTACGCAATTGTCATCAGGGTAAAAATCATGGACATAGATTTTTCCACCGCTACATGGCTAAATCAACCAAAATTATTTGAAATAATCGATCGCTCATTGGAGATAACCACCGAGCCCAATACGGATTTTTGGCAACGTACTTACTATGGATTTAGAAACGATAATGCTCCCGCTCTGTTGCTTGAGAGTCAAACTAACTTCTCATTTACAGCCAAAGCATCATTTAAATATTGCACGAAATTTGACCAATGTGGCTTAATTATTTATCTCGATCGCGATAATTGGTTTAAAGCATCTATAGAATACGAAAACGAAAATATTTCCCGTTTGGGTAGTGTGGTGACCAATCATGGCTATTCCGATTGGGCTACAACTGATATACCTACCACAAATATCATGTCCTATCGTCTCCATCGTCGAGGAGCAGATTTTTTGATTGAGTCGTCACCAGATGGGGTAGATTTTAAGCAAATGAGGATTTTTCATTTACACTGTTTGGGTGAAACATCGATTGAAATGGGTAAACTCAATTCTCCTGAACCAACAGAGCAGCCTATAAAATTTGGTTTGTATGCTTGTAGTCCTTTAAATTCATCTTTTAAAGCTAAGTTTGACAGTTTTAAACTTGATCAATGTTTATGGAAAGCTTACGGTACAGAATCATAAGGTTATGTCCGATTCATATATCTCGCGTTTGAGAAAAATAGTTGGTTCTCAGTTGTTATTAAACCCTGGTGGACGAGCGATCGTGCAAAATAACCTTCAGGAGATTCTGCTTCATAAGCGAAGGGATTTTGGTTTTTGGGATCTTCCCGGTGGTGGTGCAGAAGTAGGGGAATCTGCTGAACAATGTGTGATTCGTGAAGTTTACGAGGAAACTGGTTTGACCGTTGAAAGTTTTGAACCCATTGGTTTTGCGTCTAATCCCGAACTGGAAGAAGTTATTTATCCTAATGGAGATATAATTCAGGGTTTTTCTCTTATACTGCATATAACGAAATGGTCTGGAAATTTAAAAGCATCAAGTGAATCAACTTCACTAGAGTTTTTCAAGATAGACAAATTACCAGAAATGCGTCGGAATATTCGTATAACAATTGATAAGTTTTTAGAATATCAAAACAGCGGAAAATTTCAGTTGTTTTAGTGGTTTATTTTATTTATTATGATGGTTTGTTTTTCCCAAAAAAACCTGAAAGACGTAGCACAAAATTTACAATAATACTACGTCTCTACAATTATGAAATATCTTACAAATAACTTAAAAAATTATTCTAACTGACTTCTCTACAAGCTCTGTATAAATCTCCCCATCCATCTCTTTCTTTAACAACCGTTTCCAAATATTCTCGCCACACAAGTTTATCTTGCACTGGATCTTTAACTACTGCTCCAATTAATCCAGAAGCTACATCTGCAGCACTCAAGCTTCCATCACCAAAATGTGCAGCTAGCGCAATTCCACTATTAACTACAGAAATAGCTTCGGCTGTACTCAAGGTACCTGTAGGAGATTTAATTTTAGTTTTACCATCTTCCGTTACTCCGCTACGCAGTTCCCGAAATATTGTTACAATGCGCCGAATTTCTGTTAATGCTGGTGGTTCTGCGGGTAATTCTAACGCTCGTCCCAAACTTTCCACCCGTCGTTGGACGATTTCTACTTCTTCTTCTGCAGTCTTTGGTAAAGGTAAAACTACCGTATTAAACCGTCGTTTTAAAGCACTAGATAGATCGTTAACACCCTTATCGCGATCATTAGCAGTTGCAATGACACTAAAACCTTTATTTGCTTGCACCTCCGAACCTAATTCTGGAATCGGCAGTGTTTTTTCGGAAAGAATAGTAATTAATGTATCTTGAACATCTGCCGGAATTCGAGTTAATTCTTCCACCCGAGCAATTTTACCATTTTCCATTGCCCGCATTAGGGGACTAGAAACCAAAGCTCCCATAGAAGGACCATCAGCCAATAATTTAGCGTAATTCCAACCATAGCGAATCGCTTCTTCACTGGTTCCTGCAGTTCCTTGAATTAACAAGGTTGAATCCCCGGATATGGCTGCTGATAAATGTTCGGAAACCCAAGATTTTGCCGTTCCCGGTACCCCAATTAATAATAAAGCCCGATCCGTAGTCAAAGTCGCCACTGCAATTTCAATAATTCTGCGATCGCCGATATACTTGGGCGATATCTCAAACCCATTTTCCAATTCTCCACCCAATAAGTAAGTAGTCACAGCCCAAGGTGATAATTTCCAGTTAGGGGGACGATGACGTTTATCGACCTTTTCTAATTCTGCGATTTCAGCAGCAAACTGTTGTTCTGCATGTTCCCTCAATAAACTTGTACTAGGAGCACTATTAGTTTTTACCTCTTCTTTCTTCTTTCTTGATGTTCTTGGTGTTTTTGTTGTTTTATTCTCTTCAGCCATTTCTTAATTTCCTAATTTTGGTTGGTAATTTGTAATGGGTAACTGGTAATTGGTAATGGGTTATAAATGATTTATTCTCTCAACTTCTGACTCCTGACTCCTGACTCCTGACTCCTTACTTTTTACTTCTTACTTCTGACTCCTTACTTTTTACTTTTTACTTTTTACTTTTTACTTCTGACTCCTTACTTTTTACTTCTTACTTCTGACTCCTTACTTTTTACTTTTTACTTTTTACTTTTTACTTCTGACTCCTTACTTTTTACTTCTTACTTCTGACTCCTTACTTTTTACTTTTTACTTTTTACTTC
>NZ_JASJDK010000148.1 GCF_030065675.1 Mastigocoleus sp. MO_188.B34
CTATTTTTCAATTTTTGTGTTTTATATTTGAAGCGGTATTGCTCTGCTTTGAACGAAAAAGTGTCCTTCCAGCCGCTAAAAAATCTCTTAGCGTACAGAATTTCCGAATTGGTACATTCTCCCCTAAAACTAGAAGTTTCTGTATAAGTAGCAGAATCAGAAGTGGCAATAGCACTAATAGTATCTGCACCCTGACCAGTAGAAATTTTCCCTCCGATATTCCTAATACCAGTTGCAGTTATGGTTGCATTGGCTAAACTTTGAGCGATTGCTGTTGCAAAAGCTGTGAGATTATTAGAAACAGGTGCTTTGGAAATAGCCTGGACAATCGCTGTAGCATCTGAGGTTGCTGTAGCAACTGCTGCCACAGAAGCCGTTATTTCGCCATCAACGGTGTCACTACCCTGACCAGTAAGAATTTTGCCAGAGTTATTAATACCATTGGCAATTGCCTTGATATCGATCGCAGCGAAAGTTTGGCTGATTGCGGTCGTATTTAACCGATCAGCATAAGCTATAGCTTCAGATACAGTCTGTGTAATGGTAGCAATTTTTGCGGTTGCAGTACCCTTTACTACATCACGCCCTCTGTCTTTACTAATATTTCCCTTGTTGTTAATCCCATTGGCATAAACAGTAGCTTTACTACTAATATCAGCAGAGGCTATTATAGCGGTATTTTTGGCTTCTAGCCCGACAAAAACTCCCAAACCGAAATCACTATCAATAGAATTACTACCAATAATTTCATCAGCTCCTTTTAATGTATTGACATTAGAATATACGGGGTTAAAAATTCCACTATCTGAGTAGAATTTATCAATTCCGTTAGTAGGTTTAACTTTACTTAAGTTTAAGGGTGCCATGAAATTATACTGACTTAAAATTCAAGAAAATGAAAAATCTCCAACAGGAAAAAGGCGACAGTTGAAGAAAAGCGCAGCATTCCTTAGCCCACACCAAGGCATTTGGATGCACTACGTATAGAACGCATTTTAGCCCGCGCAGAGACGAACTAGTACTCCGCAACATAAATAACCCGCCAGTTTAGGCACAGTCCTGAAAGGACTGTGCCCCCTCCTAGAAAGACTTTTGGTTTACCCAATCGTTGCGCGTCGTGGCGCATCGTGGCGCATCGTGGCGCAGCCGCGCGTCTTCCATGCCGCGCGTCTTCCATGCCGCGCATCTTCCATGCAGCGCGTCTCCCTTAACTCAAAAAAATGGCGGGTTATTTCCGCTCCTCAGTACTAGTGAACATCGGTTTGACTATGCCGCGTCCAAAGGCGCATCAAAAAACATCCGCAGGATACGTGCAAAGGTTTTACCCAATACATCTTTAAGTCTAATGTCTTTCTATTAAAAGCTAGACCAACTCAATTAATTTTCAAGCACCAGTTGGTGTTGCCACTTCACGTATAAATTCAGAAGGGTTGTAGTTATCCGTAATGATTTGGGGACAACGTATACAAGCAGCCTTGCTTTCCTGTTGCCACCAACGACAATCTCTACGTATAGAACAAGGAGGTAGTTTATCTGTAACTGCAGGCATTTTCTCTAAGACTCGCATCACTAAACCACAATCCTTGCCGTTAAAATGCTGACAACCCGAATTTGCACAGGGCGCTGCCACTCGAAAAACTTCTGCAGGTGTAACCGGACTTACCTTTGCTATTAGTTCATCGGTCATAGGTTGTGGCTGTTTGAGATAAGCTACATGGGCTTGTTTTACAGTTCCACTAATTACACCAAAGACAACACTGTCTGCTAATTCTGGTCTTGCACTAGGGCAAAGGCTGGTCTCTTCTCTTACAAACTCTTCCATCTATTGAACCTCTAACAACTGGTAAATTCAAATAGTTAAAGGTTTATAATTTTGGTGGAAATTTGTAATCTGGTGTTACTATCATTCCAACTGCACATACTGGCAAGAAAGGTTGCTTATAATTATCTTTAATCTGAGTATCACAAATACTTACAGCATGTGCAAATCTTAAACCACCTGCAATGGTTGTTGCCTCTTCCTCAGATAGCACTGAAAAAGATGATTCTAAATCTACCTGGTTTCGTCGTGCAATTGCATTATTTACACACTCACCAATTAAGTCATTAATTTCAAATTGACTTGTATGCTTTTTGTCCATTTGAATTTCCCTCTTAGTTCATTTACGTTTAAAAATTGTGCAATATAATTGCATAATTTATTTATTCAAAGATAAATATAAGAAGGAATCTATTGGGAAACTGTGTTTTTGTCAAGTGAGCGATTTAAATCAAACTAGAAAAAATCAAAGTTTTGTAAAAAGTTATTGTTTTCTATCAAAAGGTATCCTAGATCTACGTATATCAAGATACAGCTAAATAGTGATCTCTAAAATACTCTCCGATTTTGGAGACAGAAAACCTCAAATCAAAAGCCTCTATAACTTTCAAGCAAAATTTAAACATATTATGAACAAAAAATTAATTTACTATAAATACCGACTCATTCTTCTATTAGGAACTTTTATTGCTAGTTTCGGTTTTTTAGCAAAGACCCATGCTCAAGACCTTGGGAAGACAGAAAAATTTCCCCAGTGGGGATATTACACAGTACGTCGAGATTTTCGCAAATGTGCTTCTCCTATCTGTGGAGGATTTTTCATCAAGCAGAATAACCTCAAAGCTACTCCTTGCCTCGATGGTATCTTTCGTGATCAATGCTATGTGTCTTCAATTGATTGGAGTGGTCTTAAATTAGGATTGGACGAGTTGTTAAAGCTCCAAAACCAGGATCCTAGTCGTCTACTCCTTAGAGGTTCCATAGTTCCAGTAGAATTTCCTGGAATCGGTGAATTTGGAGAATTGAAAGTTAAAGAAGCTTTTATCACTGCTACAGATACTCCAAGGAAAGGTACTTTTGTTGTTCTAAAAAACAATGGAATTGTCTGTGTTACTACCCCTTGCTTCTCCACAGATAAGTTTGTTTTGAATAAACCCAATAGTTCTCAAGTTTCATCAATTGATTTGAGTCAGACAGATGGAACAGCAGAACAAATTGAAGCAGCAAGAAAAGAAATTTTCGCTAAAGGTTTGATTGTTGTGGGTAGAATTAAGAACGTAGACGATTTGGATCCTACTAAGAGAGATATTAAATTTGTGGGTAAGCAATTTTATCTGAGAGTGGAACAGAAATAAACCAACGGCACCTTCCGGTAAACGGCTTGCGTTAGAGTTCTTCCATCACTTAGCGGCAGAGAAAAATTGAACTGACAACAAGCGAACCGAAAGAGAGCGAGAGCGATCACCATGAGAGTTGATGTACTCAAAAAAAGTCTTGCAGAACTGAACTATGCGATAAATGCTGTTCATGATGGGGAACAGGGATGGATTTATGGTTCTACCTACACATATGATTTAATTCTTTTAGACTGGTCTTTACCTAAGCTTGATGGTATTAGTCTTTGTCAGCGTTTTCGTGAAAATGACTATCATATGCCATTGGTGAGAACTTAAAGAAGAACGCCAAAAGTCAAGAGGTAATTTACAAAATATAATAAACAGCTAAAACGCTGATACAATGATAGATTTGGGCTTGGTGTCTGACTTACCCCAAACCAATGAGTAGCAAAAAAACCAACCGGGATCATGGCAAGAAGAAACATCATGCACTGATTGAGAGTGAAGCGATGGCATCTCATCTAAAAGCGCTTTACTGGGGTTTGTATCATTTTAATGTTACTTACAACAAAGGTAAAGCCACTGACCCAGTTCTATATTTTTCTGACCCAAACAATCAGGATCTAGGCTTTGTTTGGGCTTGATTTTTGTTCAAGTCCCGATAACTTTTTACAAAACTTTGATTTTTCTGGTTTTTAGCAATCAATATACCGGGGCTATTAGAAGAGAATTGTTCGAAACCGCAATTAATTAAATTACTTTTTGAGTTAATAAAAGTTTGGCAATTGCTTGAGAGATTGGTAAGCCGGGACAGTGTTCTAGCCAGAAGAACTCACCAACTGGGTTGACTTCCAGAAATACATACCGACCATCGGGTGTAAAAATAATATCAATTGCTCCATAATTTAAATTAAAGTAAGCCATCAGTTTTAAAAGCTTTTCTGAGATATCTTCTGGCAAATTGTAGGGTTGCCAAGCACTGAGTAAAGCCATACCTTGTCGCCGCCAATCGTAAGTAGCTTTCTGTAAAACTTGGGAATCAACCGCAGCAGCAAAAATACGTTTACCGACAATTGTCACTCTCAGTTCCAATGCTTTGGGCATGTTCTCCTGGAAAGTCATTGGGCAAAAGCGTAGTCCATCAAGGTTTTCTAAATCTTCAGTTGTAACTGGATTTGTAAAAACAACATGATCTCGCCCCTGGTGATCGTAAATTGCGAAGGAAGAAAGCATCTTGGTAATAATACCTTCTTCACCACATTCTTGGGCAAATTGCTTGACCACTTGGGGATTATTTGTAATTAGGGTGGGTGGAATATCAAGACCTACTTCTTGTGCAACTTGTAACTGCAGCTGCTTATTTTCTGCTCGCCGGATATTTACTACTGGGTCAAGATGAAATCCCTTTATACTAGCGATCACTCCTCCAATGGTTGCCCGAGATTCCTGAACAGAAGCTTGCCGTAGTTGTCGGTTCATAGTGCTTGGAATTTTCCCTCCAATCGCAATGCGACGATACCAAACTGCTGATACCCGATCTAAATCTAAGTTGTTTTCCCCACACTCAAGTATCAGCTGCTTACTTTTCTTGCCATAGTAAATATCTAGTGACAATTCCGTAGGAAATCTGTCTGTATCAAAGCGAAATGCTTTTCCTCCTTGAGCTTCTATTGCCTTTATCACTAGAGCAATGCTCTCGTTGTCTTGGCTATGAGTAATAATTAAAACAGTCATTCTTCCCTTCTAACCTTAGAAACAAGGGCATTAGCGATCGCTTGTGAAATCGGATAATCCAAATCTCGCTCCAGCATTCCCCACTCTCCTGTGGGATTAACTTCCAAAAAAACGTATTCTCCCGATGGTGTTTTAATCAAATCAAATGCTCCAAACACCAGCCCAAATTTTGCCATAAATGCTTTGAGACGAGTAGCAATTTTTAATGGAAGTTCATAGGTTTGCCACGGACAAGCTTCTGGACTCAGGCGTCGCCAGTCAACTGTAAATTCTGCATAAACAGAAGCATTTAGAGCCCCAACAAATAGATTCCCATCTACAAACACTACTCTTAATTCCAACTGCTTTGGTATTTGTTCTTGGAAAACCATTGGAGAATACTCAAGAGCCTGGGCTTTTTCTAAATCTTCTTCTTTAACTGCGCTGGTATAAAGAAAAAAAGGAGAACTTTCCATACCAAAGGAAAGAGGTGTCAGCAGTTTGGCAACCATTTTTTTGTCTACTGAGTGAAAAAACTCTCGTACCTCTTGTGGGTCGTTGGTAACGAGAGTCTGAGGAATGGTAAGACCAACTTCTGCTGCAATTCTTAGCTGGCGCAGCTTATTTTCTGCAATATTTATCCGTTGTAAATCATCTACCCAATGAGCTTCCCTAAGACTATCCAAAAAACCATTTAAAGCAGCCAGAGATTCTCTAATACAGGGTTTTTTAAATTTTGGAGCTAATTCCTTACCAAAATTGGGGTTAAAAATACGTCGCATCCAAACTGCTTGCACCTGCTCCCCACAAATCGAGCGTTCACCATATTTTAGTGTGTAAATACTCTCAGAGTTTCCCAAATTTGCTGCAATTTGCACCGACATTGGAAATTTATCCGTGTCCAGGCGAAATGTTTGGATACCGCGTTCCCATAAAGCTTGTGCAACTCTATCCACGGTAAAAAAATCACCGCTATGTGTGATTAATAAAACAATATTTTGATTGTGGGATAGATGCATAAGATAATCTCATTTAAAAGATTGGAAAAAGTCTGAAGGTAAATCATCGTCACCATCTGATGGATATTTCTGAGTTACAGCTTCATCAATATCTGATGGGTATTTCTGAGTTACAAATTCACCAGCATCTGATGGGTATTTCTTCGTCACCATTTGCTCACAAGGAATCTGTCCCCACTTATGATCTATTTTTAGTTGATTATAGCTATAGCCACCTCTGATTCCATTCATTTCCTCTTGGGACAAATCTTCAAGTGTTTGTCCTTCTAAATAGCGGGCAAAAAATGGTACCGCCTGTGAGTTCAAATCTTCCTGATTGCTCTCGGTCATAAATATACACTCCTTGACAAAATTTATTTCAACGATATTGGTTTTCAACTTGGACCTAAGCACCCCACGAGGGGAAGTCAAAACAGACCGCCCTTATGTCTACGACACGCTTTGCTAACAGCGTTAACGCAGTGACGCCTAAGCATAGTAAAAGTCAAAAGGGTTAAAAGCTATTAAACCCCTCGCAACGAATGAAACTAGTACATTTTTTTGGCTTTGGCTAAAACCTTTGCTATGTAAGGCTTTGAAAATGTGCTAGTTAGGAGATCTATCTGCGAAAATTGGAGTTTCAGCTTAAAAAAGCTCAAGAACAAATCTTTGTCATCATTACCAGCTATTTATCTGCAGATAATCACTGTAGGCTAACTTAGGGACTTAAGATTCTTAATACCAGTATTTACTCACAGATATTGAGTAATTGACACATTACACCCAATTATCATTTGAGCATACAGTCAAATGAAATACTAGAATAAACTTAAACAAAGTAAATAATATTCAATAGAATATTTTTCTACGTTTAGTAGAATAATATTTATATTTTGTTTCCGAAACTCAACCTATGACACTTGGCAAAATGTCTACTATTTCTGGGAAATAAGGGGCTTCAGTATTGAAAATTATCCCCTACCGAAAACTTGGACAAAACTGCCCAGCCTATCTCCTTACGGAGACGCTACGCTAATGCGGCGCGGGGGTTTAACGCATTGAAAAAATGAGTTATTTGTATAAAATACCCCCGCGCCGCAAGCCAAAACTAGTGGAAATACAGGGTAACTTTGGGTAAGGCTGGGCAGTTTTGTCTATATTTTATTGAACCCCGTGAGGTCAAATAAAATTGTAGATATTATTCATTTTTTGGGAATTATAAATATACATTAAGTAGGCCGGCGGGAAAAAACCGTGAGGACGCGCCTGTGGCGTTCACGGTTTTTTAATGCCCATGTACTTAGGCATCATTCTAGACTAGTTTGGTTTCCTGACGCTATCACTAATACACCCTACTGTTGTAGCACAGCTAAAAAATGTGTGAAATTCTTTTGGGATGGGCTTCTAGCCCGCACCACAATCAAATCTATTCCATCACTTTAGGCGTGTCTAGATACTACATATTAAAAAATAAAATATAAGTCTTACAAAATAAATTTAAACACTAGAATAAGCATATGAAACAAGGAACGCAAACAACAAAAATTAACCAGCTAGTCCTGGGTGGTTTTGGAGTAATTATTATCCTCACAGGAATTACCAATTTTGTATCTAAGTCACTGAATGATTCTCTCTCAAAAGCTAATGATTGGATTATACATACTAATAATGTTACAGCAAGTTTAATAAGTATCAAAAATATTTTGATTGATGCAGAAACAGGTCAAAGGGGATTTATAATTACAAATAGAGAAAGATATTTACAACCTTATATTCAGGCGAAACAAGACATTTCGGAAGCTATTAAAACATCTAAAGAAAAAATCAGTGATAATCCCGAACAAGTAAATAGACTGAGTAAGATAGCAGACCTTGCCGATAAAAAAATTGAGGAACTAGCAGAAACAATCGCTTTGAAAAAAGCAGGAAAAGAACAAGAAACTTTGTCTTTAATTCTTTCTGATAAAGGCCAAAAATTTATGGAAGAAATCAGGCAAGGAATTGATGAAATGCTGCAAATAGAAAAAAAATTACTAGAGCAGCGAACAAAGAAAGCCGAACAAATTCATAATATTGCTAACTTTGTTTATTGGGCAAGTGTTTTGTGCATAAGTATTGTTGCAATTATCGTATCATTTTTGATTATTGTTGTCCTCAACCGCTCTTTGAATCTTTCCTTACAAAGCGCGTTTAATTTTACAGAGAAAATTGCTGCGGGTGATTTAACAAATAAGTTGGATGTCTACTCAAATGATGTGATTGGTAAGTTCATGACTGCACTCAAAAATATGAGCCACAGTCTAAACATGCTCATTTACAAGGTACAACGGTCAGGTATTCAAGTCACCTCTTCTAGCACCCAGATAGCGGCTTCTGGTAAACAATTAGAAGCAACCATCACCGAACAAGTAGCTGCCACTAACGAAGTTGCTGCTGCTGCCAAGGAAATCTCTGCCACCTCCACGCAACTGGTAAAAACAATGGAGGAAGTCGCAGAAATGTCCCAAATGACGGCAAAAGCAGCTACTGAGAACCAAAAAGACTTATTGCAGATGGAAACAACCATGGAGCAGCTGACAGAAGCTACCAACTCCATTGCTGCCAGACTGGGGGTTATTAGCGAAAAAGCAAACAATATTAATAATATTGTTGTCACCATTACTAAGGTGGCAGACCAAACCAATTTGCTATCTTTAAATGCCGCTATTGAAGCAGAAAAAGCCGGAGAATATGGCTTGGGATTTGCTGTGGTTGCTCGAGAAATTCGCCGACTGGCAGACCAAACCGCAGTTGCCACTCTAGATATTGAGCAAATGGTCAAGCAGATGCAGTCTTCAGTGTCCACAGGAGTAATGGAGATGGATAAATTTGCTACCGAGGTGGGACAGAGTGTGGAAGATGTTGCCCGCATCAGTACTCAAACCACACAAATTATCGAACAGGTACAACAGTTAACACCGCGATTTGAAGAGGTTAACCAAGGTATGGAAACCCAGTCCCAGGGAGCGCAGCAAATTAGTGAAGCGATGAGCCAACTAAGCAATACCTCGATGCAAACAGCAGATTCCCTACGGGATATTAATCATGCCATCGCCCAACTGAATCAAGTCTCCCAAGGACTGAGCCAAGAAATTTCCCGCTTTAAGTTGAAGACAGAAGATTTTACACCCCATTACACTGAAAGTAATCAAACAATTTCACCAGGGATAGCGTAATTTTTGATTCGTGATTTGTAAATATGAGCACCATCAATGCCCCATCAAATATTGAACATTGCTGGAACGTAATTGGCGTTACGGGCGATCGCTCGTGTCCGGAATTATCTACACATATCCACTGTCGGAATTGCCCCGTACACTCTAGTGCGGGACGGGATTTACTAGAGCGTTCCCCTTCTGAAAATTATCGCCATGAGTGGACAGAATTATTTGCCCAAACAGGGGTAGGGAAGCATATCGATTCCAACACCTTACCTACTAACGAAACCCTGACGGTGATGATTTTTCGTTTGCAACAGGAATGGCTGGCACTTGCCGCTCAAGTTTTCCAAGAAACAACTCCACTAAGTGTAGTTCATACCATACCCCATCGCAGCAATCAAATCCTGCGGGGATTGGTGAATATCCGAGGGGAATTGCATTTGTGTATCTCGTTAAGCCACCTCTTAAATCTCCAAGTTACTGATATTACTGCTCAATCAATCAGTCCAGTGGTGTATTCACGGATGCTAGTGATGGAAAAGGCTGGTAACACTTGGGTGTTTGGGGTGGATGAAATTTACGGAATACACCGATTTCATCACAATGAATTACGAGATCCTCCTAAAAACATGGCGCGAGCAAACCAAACTTATAGCAAGGGATTCTTCCACTGGCATTCGCGCATTGTGAGCTATTTGGATGATGAACTATTATTTACAACCCTGGCGAAAAAGGTATTGCCATGAGTTCAGAGACAAATTTAACTAATCTCTCCTTGCTGGAATTATTCAACATGGAAGTGAAAACCCAAGTTGCCCTGTTGAATAATAATCTGTTGGCACTGGAAAATAAACCCGAACCAACTGAAGAATTGACGGCTTTGATGCGAGCAGCCCATTCTATTAAGGGAGCTGCAAAAATTGTCCAAGTGGATGCTGCTGTTTCCCTCGCTCACGTCATGGAAGACTACTTCGTTGCAGTTCAGGAGGGAACAATTACCTTAAATGCGGCTGATGTGGATGTGTTATTGCAAGCAGTAGATATACTCTTGCAAATTGCGGATGATTGTGTGAATCAACCAGAAGTACAATTTGCTGAAGATGAGAGAATCACATCCTTGGTGAAAGCGATTGCTGAGAACGCGCGGATGCGTTCGGCTTGCCGCGTTAAAACGCAGATGCCCTCCAATTTGGGGAATGAAGAAGTAGGAAATGAGGATATGTGGACACGAGGACAAAAAAAATTAGAATTTCCCATTCCCCCCTCTCCCCCACTCTCCCAATCCCCGGCTCCAGAACAACCAACCATCACCCAAAACCGCGTAGTCCGAGTTGGTGCTGATAATCTCAATCGCTTGATGGGTTTAGCGGGGGAGTCTTTAGTAGAGGCAAAATGGTTAGAACCATTTGCTGATTCTTTGCTGGAATTAAAACACCGTCAGACGGATTTATTCAGTCTGTTGGAGAATTTACAGGATTTGCTGAGGAACAGCCACCTGGATCGGCACATTCAGGAGCAGTTAAGTGTGGCTCATCAAACAGCTAATGAATGTCGCCAGATATTGAGCGATCGCCATAACGAACTGGAAATTTTTTCCCAGCGTTCTGCTAACCTGGCTGAACGTTTGTATCGACAAGCGATCGCTACTCATATGCGTCCCTTTGCTGATGCTGGCTGGGAATTTCCCCGTTTGGTGCGGGATTTAGCCAGACAATTGGGTAAACGGGTGAATTTGGAAATTGTGGGTAAGTCTACTCTGGTAGACCGAGATATCTTAGAACGGTTGAAGGCTCCCCTCACCCATATTTTGCGGAATGCCATAGATCATGGCATAGAATCTCCCCAGGAGCGTCTAGCTGCGGGGAAAGCGGAAGCCGGAAATATTTGCCTGGAAGTTACCCACCGCGCTGGAATGTTGTTGATTACCGTTACAGATGATGGTAGAGGCATAGATTTAGAGTTTTTGCGTCAAGAGGTTGTGAGAAAACAACTAACTCATAGGGATATGGCGACTCATCTCACGGAAGCGGAGTTGATGCAGTTTCTCTTTTTGCCCGGATTTTCAACAGCGACAGCTGTTACGGAAATTTCCGGGCGTGGGGTGGGGTTAGATGTAGCTTATAGTACTCTGCGAGAGATTGGCGGTAGTTTGCGGGCAGTCTCTAAACCCGGACAGGGAATGACATTTTCCTTGCAATTACCCCTAACTCTATCCGTAATTAGAACCTTGCTGGCGGAAATTTCCGGAGAACCCTATGCTTTTGGTCTATCGCGGATTGAAAGGGTGGTGATGCTGTCTAAGTCCGATATCTTTTTATCAGAAAATCAGCATTTTTTTATACTGGATGATTGCCCAGTTTTATTAATATCAGGGCATCAAGTATTGGATTTACCGTCACCTGTTGAGAATTTAGAATTACTACCAGTCATCGTCATCAGCGATCGCTCTAGCAGTCATTCCCCAACTAGGGGGGATACTCAGCTTCAGGAAGCAAACCCAAATTTCCGGGTTGATATGAATAATCACCCCAGCCATTATGGATTGATAGTAGATAAATTTCTTGGTGAGTGCAGTTTAGTTGTCAGACCATTAGATCCCCGACTGGGGAAAGTACCTAACATTAGTGCTGCTGCTCTCATGGAAGATGGCTCTCCATTACTAATTGTAGATGTGGAGGATCTCGTGGGTTCTATTGCTAAGGTGCTGGCGAGTGGGCAAATTAGTCAACTCAATCAGTCTACCCAGCAGAATGCTAACAAAACATACAAACATGTCCTAGTAGTCGATGACTCCATTACCGTGCGCGAAATGGAGCGCAAACTCTTGGAAAATAATGGTTATCAAGTGGATGTAGCGGTAAACGGCATGGATGGCTGGAATGCAGTCTGTAGTGGTAATTACAACTTGGTAATTACAGATATTGATATGCCCCGCATGAATGGCTTTCAACTGACAAGCCATATGAAAACCCATAGCGAGTTAAAGCATATACCCGTAATTATTGTTTCCTACAAAGACCGAGAAGAAGACCGGTTACAAGGGCTAAAAGCGGGTGCTGACTACTACCTAACTAAAAGTAGCTTTCATGATGACACCCTCATGGAAGCCGTAATTGACCTAGTTGGCGAGGCTTAAACTGTGAGAATTGCCATTGTTAACGATGTCTTGATGGTAGTAGAAGTTCTGAGGCGTATTGTAGCTAATATATCAGGTTGTGAGTTGGCGTGGGTTGCCTACGATGGTGTGGAAGCGGTAAGTACCTGTACTTTGGATACTCCTGACTTGATTTTGATGGATGTGGTGATGCCGAGAATGGACGGAGTTGAAGCTACCCGGCAAATCATGAAACAGTCTCCCTGTGCCATTCTCATGGTTACTGCTAGCATCAATAAATACGCAGCCAAGGTTTTTGAAGCAATGGGTTATGGAGCCTTGGATGCCGTCAATACACCAATATTATCCGGTCAACAGGAGGATGGTAGTACCGGGCTGCTAAATAAAATTGCGATCATTGCCAGACTGATTGGTAAATCATCTCGCCAGCGATCGCAACTCACCACACCACCTGCAAATTCTCCCCCAGTAAACCAACTCCCACCATTAATCGCCATTGGAGCTTCTACTGGGGGTCCCCAGGCATTGACAACTATTCTCTGCCAATTTCCCAGAAATATTAATGCTGCTGTGGTGATTATCCAGCATATTGATGCGGATTTTGCTCCTGGTTTTGCTACTTGGTTAAACCAGCAAGTTTCCATACCCGTGCAGCTTGTCACACCGGGCTGTTTGTTAGAACCTGGTAAGGTTCTGGTTGCAGGTACAAATCATCATCTGGTAATCCGTCCTGACTTGAGTCTGGCTTATGAGAAGCAACCCCTTGATTCCGTCTACCGTCCATCCATTGATGTTTTCTTTCAAAGCTTGGCTAGCTATTGGTGGGGAGAAGGGGTTGGGGTGCTACTTACAGGTATGGGGCGAGATGGAGCCGCAGGCTTAAAGCAAATGCGCTCAAGAGGTTGGCATACAATTGCTCAAAATCAGGAGACTTCCATTGTTTATGGTATGCCCAAAGCAGCAGTTGAGTTAGAAGCCGCTGTGGAGGTTCTATCTATTGAGGCCATCGCCTCTCAAATTATCAGACATTCCCAATTTACCCCTTGGAAAAACCTGCTCAAATCTGCCCAGCCTTGGAAGACGCGCGGCAGCTAGCGTAGCGTGCCGTAGGCATTGCGCCACAAGCCAAAAATAGTGGTTTTACTGAGTAGATTTGAGTGTAGAACTGTCCCTTAGATATTGCCCAGCCTTCCAACAAAACGATTACGACTTAACTCAAAACAGATCAATCAACAAAGGCTGGGCAATATCTTGGCGGGAATCCTGTAAGGCTGGGCAGATTTGAGTAATTTTTATGAAACCCCTTAACCAATAGCAGATAAACAATCCAATGACATGCAATCCCTAACTATAGAAGCTCGTACCAAATACTTGCTCATTCAAAAAATATCCCAAATCAATATTAGGAGATGCTTGATCATGTTCCAATCAAAAGCAGTCTCCCATCCGGCAGAAGTGACTGTCTCAAATCATAGTATTGACTCACAATCCCTGCAAAAAAAACCATTAGAAAACCCCATTATAGAAACTTCTCACACAAATCTAGTCACAGTTGTGCTGATTGACGATCAACCATTCATTGGCGAAGCAGTACGTCGCATTCTAGAAACCGAAACAGATATTGCTTTTAACTACATCAGCGATCCTACCCAAGCAATTCAGAGGGCGATCGCACTTGCTCCCACAGTCATCCTTCTCGATATGGTAATGCCAGAAGTAGATGGATTGATGCTGCTGCGTTGGCTTCGCTCTCATCCTGCCACTTGTGATGTTCCCATAATTATGTTATCCAACAAAGAAGAAGCAAAACTAAAAGCGCGAACATTCACCGAGGGGGCAAATGACTACCTAATTAAGTTACCCGACGCAGTTGAGTTAATTGCCCGTATCCGTTACCACTCCAGGGCATACAATAACTTTAAAGCACTTAATCAAGCAGCCGCTACAGCCCAACTCCAAGTCCAACTAATTCAAACCGAGAAAATGTCAAGCTTGAGACGGATGGTTGCAGGAGTGGCACATGAAGTTAATAACCCTGTGAATTTTATTCATGGGAATTTAAATCACTTGCATAACCATGTTGAATCTATATTAAATTTAATCAAACTCTATCAACAAGAATATCCACAGCCAACCCCTGTAATTCAAGAAGAGGCTCAAAACATTAACTTTGATTTTATTATTGAAGATTTATCTAAAATAGTTTCTTCAATGAAATTGGGAACCGAACGCATTCGCGATATTGTTAAGTCTTTGCGTAATTTTTCTCGATTAGATGAAGCTGACAAGAAACTTGTGAGTATTGATGATGGCATTGAAAGTACGCTTTTAATTTTGAGTCCCCGTCTCAAATCTGGAATTAAAATTATTAAAGAATATGGAGATTTACCTTTAATTGAATGCTATCCAGCAAAACTCAATCAAGTATTCATGAATATTATTAGCAATGCCATTGATGTTTTATTAGACAATCCAGAACAAACTGAAAAAATAATTATAATTAAAACTATAAAAACTGACGATCAGAAAGTAAATATAAGAATCCAAGACAATGGCTGCGGAATGAATGCAGAAATTAAGGGCAAAATCTTCGATCCTTTCTTTACAACTAAGCCCGTCAATCAAGGAACGGGGTTAGGATTAACCATTAGTTATCAAATTATTAAAAAACATCGGGGTAAGATTGAGGTAAAATCTGAATATGGGTATGGAACAGAATTTATAATTGAAATCCCCATCACACTCAATAATCTTCGATGATAGGCAATAGGGGTTCAATAAAATATAACCAACGAAGGGCGGCCACAAGATTGTAAGACCCCAGTCGTAATAAACCAAATCATTATTAAACAGTAGTGCTGGTGCTAATATATTTATTCCAAGTATCCCAAAAACAATCGATTTTGAGAGTTTATGTCGTTTAGTGGGTAGATCTAAAGTTAAGACCGAAATCCAAGCACCTAAAAATGTCCAAATAATCTCTGTTATGACAGCAGTTACCAGGGCTTCTCCTGCAACTATTGTCGTCCCTGTAATCACAATCCCACCTGCAACAATCATGGTTATGATTGCGACTAACACCGCTTTAAACTGATGTGATTGTCGCCTTTTAACAACAAACCAGACATTGAGTACGGCAAAGAGAGTAACCCCAGGGACGCTCAAGTAGGCTTTGATAAACTGTGTATTTATGCTCAAAAGACTGTGACCTGAAAAGGTTATCATGGACGTCAACGTCATTAAAACACCCAGGATAAAGCTTAAGAATCCTAAATGTGAAAAGGCATAAGCGATCGCCCTTCTTGGTGTAAAGGGCAATAGACCGATCCTGGCTTGGCTAAAATTGGCACCTACCAACGTGGCATTACTGAAATCAGCACCACGAAGATCACAAAGACTGAAGTCTGCTCCTGTTAAGTTTTGACCTGCAAAAGATTGACCACGAAGATCCTGACCAGAGAAATTTTGCGACATCTCGATCTCCTTAGGAGGCTCGAAAAAATAACTTCCCAATAATTTTTCTTGCTCTGGGCTATTACTTAGCCTTCACTATTAAAAACTTAGGAAATTATTTATGCGAGTGTCCTTACTTGAGGTTGGTCTAATTTTGTTGGCTTAGCGTTTGTTAAGAACGGGAGTAAAATCGAATAGGGAAAATAAACCAGTTTCGCTTTTTGAGGCTCATTCCTAAAAGTTTGTAGTTTATTAAATTTATCTTAGGGAAAAAATTGAGAGATTTGTGAGGAGTTACATTTAATCTCTGTTCACACCATTGGGTGCGTCAAAATTATCCCTGGCAAGATACAAGCAAACGATCTACATTCATTCTTAAAATCAATTATTTATACTTTTAATCATTCCTTAAACTTACGCTACAAATGACTTGATTTAAATCTTACAATCACATCAATTTCAAGCTTTGCAACGGCGATCAAAGTATTTCAAAAGCACTACGCGTTGTGAAGGTTCAGCAGTAGCAGAAGCTGTTGCTAAACAGGGGAGAATGTACCAATTCGGAAATTCTGTACGCTAAGAGATTTTTTAGCGGCTGGAAGGACACTTTTTCGTTCAAAGCAGAGCAATACCGCTTCAAATATAAAACACAAAAATTGAAAAATAGATTT
>NZ_JASJDK010000004.1 GCF_030065675.1 Mastigocoleus sp. MO_188.B34
GTTCTTTATGCAATCCTTCAGTTATTTATCTTCGTCATTTTGAAATGGATGCTCCCCAACCTGTAATAGTTTTTTGCTTTCTTTGAGTTGTTTCCAAAGAATTTTTATTTCCTTAAAAGCTTCTTCCCCAGAAACTTTCCCATTACTTTCTAGACAACAAATATATCCTACTTTCTGAGCGAACTCCTGTAGATTTGCATCAAACACTAAATTTTCAGGCTGAACCTTACCACGATAAGAACTTTGGGGATAAAGAAAATCAAATTTAGTACTCATAGAATTTTCCTGGGATTATTTATATGTATCCTGTTGTTCTAATCCCAAATTAAATAACAAATTTGAGGAAATTGTGAGGAGCTTGTACAGTTAATAGTCGATTGTATAAAAAATAAATATTAAACCCCATTCCCTGTAAATTTAATATTAGATGTCATTTTTTGAAGAAAATATGACCAATATTTTTGCAATTCCAAACTTAAATTCGAGTCTGTAATTGCGTTGTCTGTGGGTAATTCCTGAATACAAAAATTACTTTTTTGCTATGCTTGCGATCGCAAATTTAGAATACAACTTATACTAAGTATTTATGTCATTCATCTCCAGCACAAACTACTATGTCCCACAACACCTACGATTTGTTACTGCGTCGCGGTAAATTGTTAGGATATACCGAAAAGGATGATTCACTAGTAGACATTGGAATTAGGAACGGCATAATAGCTGAAATTAGCCCCCATATAAGCGAATACGGAGAAGTAGAATTAGATTTACAAGGAAAACTAGTTTCTCCTCCATTTGTAGAATCTCATATTCATTTGGACTCTGTACTCACCGCAGGAGAACCACGCTGGAATCAGAGCGGAACATTATTTGAAGGAATAAAAATTTGGGGCGATCGCAAACAAAGTCTTTCCCTGGAAGATGTAAAAACCCGTGCGAAAAAAATGCTCAAACAACAAGCAGCACAGGGGACTTTATTTGTACGTACCCATGCTGATGTCAGCGAATCAAAATTAATTGCTTTACAAGGACTTCTTGAGGTTAGGGAAGAAGTTAAAGATTGGATAACATTACAAGTGGTCGCATTTCCTCAAGATGGTATTTACTCTCAAACAGATAATGAGAAACTTTTAGAAACAGCTCTCGAGATGGGTGCTGACGTTGTTGGTGGAATACCCCACTACGAACTGACTCGTGAAGATGGAGTACGTTCGATTCACAGGATATTTGAATTAGCTGAAAAGTATAACCGTTTAATTGATATTCATTGCGATGAAATAGATGACGAGCAATCTAGATTTTTGGAAGTTATTGCTGCTTGTGCGATTCGCTCTGGAATGGGTTCGCGAGTGACAGCGAGTCACACCACAGCCTTTGGTTCTTACAATAATGCCTATGCTTACAAATTAATAGGATTTTTGCAACGCGCCCAAATTAACTTGATTGCTAATCCCTTGATTAATATTACCCTTCAAGGTCGAGGAGATAGTTATCCCAAACGTCGTGGAGTCACTAGAGTCAAGGAACTTTGGGAACAAGGATTAAACGTTAGTTTCGGACATGACTGCGTTCAAGATCCTTGGTACAGCTTGGGTACGGGTAGCATGTTAGATGTGGCACATATGGGAGTCCATATTTGTCAAATGACAGGAATCTCAGAAATTAATGCCTGCTATGATATGGTGACAATTAACGGTGTTAAAACTTTAAATATTAAAGATAGTCATAGTTGCAAAATAAACAATGTAGCAAATATGATCGTTCTGGATGTTAGCAACCCTTATGATGCGATACGCTGTCGGTCTAATCCACGGTACGTCATCTCCCAAGGTAAATTGCTAACTAGTACAAAACCAGAGCAAATAGAATGGGTAGAAACTTTTCCCATATAGAAAATCCTCCCATTGAAATCTTCTCATTTACAATTCCAAACACCAGCTAATAGCGTGTTATGTCAAATTCATGCTCGCAATTCGTGAAAGTTTTCAGCAAGAATTTGAAAGACAGGTGAAACTCTTTAGCTGTAAGCTTTTAATAGCAAAAGTTTTGATTTATTTTTTGAGTGTTATTTCAATTCAAAAATACTGACCTTTGGGTAGAGTAACCCAAAACATGTAAGATTATATATTTATATAAATAAAATAATAAAAAATGCTGTTCTGCGATAAAATTAACTCCTTTTTTATTCCCGTGACTAAAAATTAACAGTCAAATAGCTCTCAAAAAAAGAAATCGATCGCATCTACAGTGGGTATCTCTGAAATCATGAAGTATTCTGCTCCCCAAACAGATCCTGGTTCTCAAAATACATTGAAGCCACCAAAATTACAAAGAAGGTGGCTTTGGTTATTGTTAGGAATATTTTTAGTTGGTGGTGGTACTGCTACTTGGTACGTGCTTTCCTCCAACAGACAAGAAGGATTTGCTAATCTTAATCAACCTCCTGGGGTACCAGTTGAACTATCTACCGTAGGAACTGACTTGGTTCGTAACACCGAGACCTACAGAGCCCGTTTGGAATCACGACGCTCCATAACACTTCAACCAAGAGTTCAAGGACAAATCACTCAAATCTTGACTCGTTCGGGAACCAGAGTTCCAGTAGGAACCCCAATTGTCCAAATAGATCCAAGAGAACAACAAGCGTCACTCAATAGCGTCAAAGCAGCAATAGGAGTAGCACAGTCCCGACTGGAAAATGCCCAAGCAACGCTGAAATCTTTAGAGGCTGATAAACTATCTAGAGTTGCCGATCTGCAGTTAAATCAACAAGAATACAAGCGTGACTTACAGCTTCAAAAAGAAGGGGCGCTATCTCAAAGAAACTTAGACCAAGCCAAAAATAGGTTAGATGCTGCACAAGCAAGTCTGGGTACAATTAATGCTCAAATTGAAGCTCAAAAAGCAGCGATATCCCAATCAAAAAGAGCACTAGAGCAGGAAAAAGCCAATGCTAAAGAACAACAAGTTCAGTTGCAATATTACACGATCGCAGCTCCTTTTACTGGAACAGTAGGAGATATACCGGTCAAAGTTGGTGATTTTGTTAATACTTCTACCCAACTTGCAACTATTACTCAGAATCAACCTTTAGAGGTCAATATCTCAGTACCTATTGAGCGCGCACCGGAATTAGAAAAGGGTATGTTAGTTGAAGTTATCAACGCCCAGGGAAATTCTATTGGTACGGCTAGGATATTTTTTATCTCACCTAATGTTATAAATAATACGCAGTCTATTTTGGTTAAAGCACTGTTCGATAATTCTAAAGGTCAAGTCCGAGCGGAGGAATCTGTTAACGCCAAAATTATTTGGGAACAGCGTCAAGGAGTTGTAATTCCAGTGAATTCAGTCGTCAGAGTCGCTGGAGAAACATTTGTCTATATCGCTGAAAATGGAAAGTCGACCGATGGTAAGGTTCAAATGCAGGCGAAACAGAAACGCGTCAAATTAGGAAGCGTTAGAGGTAATAGCTACCAAGTGATAGATGGCTTGGAAGCCGGAGAAAAACTTATTGTCTCGGGTTTACTTAACCTGAGAAATGGAATACCAATTATGCCAAAGCAAACAACTGAGAAGTAAGGAGTAAGGAGTAGAAAGTAAAAAGTAAGGAGTAAAAAGTAAAAAGTAAGAAGTAATGACTCTTTCTCTTTAATTCCCAATCCCCAGTCCCCATATGACGCTGTGTACACTTACGTGTCCCGCTTTGCTAACGCGTCACGCTATAGCTAGAGGTTATAACTACGTTACCTTTGGATCCGCCGACGCCGCAGGCTCTAGCTGCGCTACCTACGGATCCGGAGCCGCTACCTTACGGATCCGCTAACGCCAATCCCCAATACCCAATCCCCAATCCCTTTACACCTATGTTCGCTGACTTTTTTATTAAGCGCCCTGTGTTTAGCAGTGTTTGCGCGATTATTATTCTGCTGATAGGGGCTATCAGTATTCCGACTCTCCCTACAGACAGATATCCAGAAATTAGTCCGACCCAAGTTCAAGTACTTGCTAACTATGTAGGTGCTAGTGCTGAAGTTGTAGAAAAAACAGTCACTACCGTTATAGAACGTCAAATTAATGGTGTTGAAGGTCTGAAATATATGACCTCTTCCAGTACTAATGATGGTACCAGCACTATTACAGTGACATTTGACGCTTCTAGAGATAAAGATATTGCTGCGGTCGATGTTCAAAATCGTGTATCTCTTGCTGAACCCCAACTACCTGAATCGGTACAAAGAACAGGCGTTACCGTCAGTAAACAGTCGAGTAACTTTGTCTTGGGGATAGGGCTATATAGTGATAATAAAGAGTTTGATAATGTATTTCTTAGTAACTATGCAGATTTATATATAACAGACAACCTGAGAAAGATAGAGGGTGTCAGTAACGCACAGGTTTTCGGCGAACGGCGCTATGCAATGCGTCTTTGGCTCGATCCAAATCGTCTTGCAAGTCGTAATCTGACTGCTCAAGATGTGGTCAATGCAATTAACGAGCAAAACCTCCAGATTGGTGCAGGACAAATTGGTCAACAGCCCGCTCCAGATGACCAAATGTATATTAAGGATATACGGGTTTCTGGTCGTTTAGAAGATCCATCTGAGTTTGAAAATATTGTTATTAGAACTGGGGCTGATGGTTCGCTAATCAGACTTAAAGATGTCGGTAGGGCGGAACTGGGCGCAGAAAACTATAACACTTTTCTTCGCTTCAGAGCTAAAGATGGTATTGGTATTGGTGTATTACAAACTCCAGGAAGTAATGCCCTAGAAGTTGCTAGAGCCGTAAAAAAAGCCATGGCTGAGATGGCTCAAGATTTTCCACCCGGGATGAAGTATCAGGTGGCATTTGATGTAACGATGTTTATCGAAGCATCCCTAATAGAAGTCGTAAAAACGCTGTTATTAGCGATTTTTCTCGTAGTTGTAGTAATTTTTATTTTCCTACAAGATTGGCGGACGGCTATTATTCCCGTTATTACCATTCCTTTGGCTTTAATTGGAACATTTGGTTTTGTTAAAGCCTTTGGTTTTTCCATTAATACTTTAACTTTATTTGGTTTGACATTAGCAACGGGGATGGTTGTTGATGATGCAATTGTCGTCGTAGAAGATATCTCCCGTTTAATTCAAGAGAAGGGAATGTCACCTCAGTCGGCTGCTTCTAGCGCCATGCGATCGCTGTCTGGGGCTGTGATTGCAACTTCATTAGTATTGATGGCTGTATTTGTTCCCGTTGCGTTCTTTCCCGGTTCAACGGGTCAAATCTATCGTCAATTTGCTTTGACAATAGCTTTTTCAATTACCATATCCACATTTCTCGCTCTTACCTTGACCCCTACTCTTGCAGCGTTGCTGTTAAGAAAGAAACCAAAGCCACGGGGATTGCTTGGTTGGGTTTTTGGTCGAGTTAATTGGTTCCTCGATGGATTGCGTAAAAATTACCGTTGGGCTCTGAGGAAGATTGCTAGACTCAGATTTGTTGTTTTGGCAGTCTTTGTTAGTTTGCTAGGAATTACAGCTTGGCTGTATAATACCGTACCTACTGCATTCGTCCCTGATGAAGATCAAGGTTATTTTATTACCGTAATTCAAGCTAAGGAAGGAGTTTCACTCAACTACACCAGCAAGGTAATGCTTGAGGTGGAAAAAGAAATTCTTAAATTACCTGAAGTTGTCGGTACATTTGCTGTTGGTGGTTTTAGTTTTAGCGGTGCAACTGCAAACACAGGGGTCATTTGGACAACACTCAAACCTTGGAATGAACGTACTGCTGAAGGACAATCAGCCCAAGAAATTATGGGTCGATTAATGCCAAAGTTTTTTAGCATTACCGATGCGAATGTTTTTCCATTCAATCCGCCAGCGATTCCAGGTTTGGGTAACTTTAGTGGTTTTCAGTTCCAGTTGCAAGACCGGAGGGGAACTACTGGTTTACCTAAAATGCTGGAAGTAAAAGACCAACTAATCGGGGAAAGTAATCAGCAGCCGGAATTGCAGGGTGTACTTAGTACTTATGCTGCAAATATGCCTCAATTGGAGGTTGAAGTCGATCGCAATAGAGCTAAAGCCTTACAAGTATCGATTAGTGACATCTTTAATACCCTACAATCATATTTGGGTTCTCGGTATGTCAATGACTTTAACCTCGGACAACGTACTTATCGGGTATATGTCCAAGCAGATGCAAAACATCGTTCCAATCCTGAGGACATAGGAAAGCTATATGTCCGTTCTGCGACTGACCAAATGATTCCTTTGAGTAATTTGGTGAGAATCAAGCAGACTACAGGAGCACAAACAATCAACCACTACAACTTATTCAGATCGATTGAAATTAACGGTTCAGCAGCTCCGGGATTCAGTTCGGGAGAAGCAATGAACACCATGGAAAGATTAGCAAATCAGGTATTACCAGCTTCCATGGGTTTTGAATGGTCGGGTATTTCTGCTGAGGAAAAAGAATCTGGCGGACAAGCACCCTTAATTTTTGGTTTGGGTCTAGTATTCGTATTTTTGGTGCTAGCAGCCCAATATGAAAATTATGTCGATCCGTTAATTATTATGCTCTCGGTACCTTTAGCCATATTGGGAGCATTATCTGCGCAGTCACTTAGAGGTGTACCCAACGATATATTTTGTCAAGTTGGTTTGGTGATGTTAATTGGTTTAGCTTCCAAGAATGCAATTTTGATTGTTGAATTTGCCAATCAATTACGGGAAGAACAAGGACTTCCAATTTTTAAAGCAGCTCTGGAAGCATCCCAGGAACGTTTGCGACCAATTTTAATGACTGCTTTTTCTACACTGTTAGGAATTTTCCCCCTGATGATTGCAACGGGTGCGGGTGCTCCTAGCCGTCAATCTCTTGGTAATGCGGTGTTCGGCGGTATGTTTGTTGCCACTTTCTTAAGTTTGTTTGTTGTACCGGTTTTGTACATCATTATTGTTTCTCTGCGAGAAAGCTTTAGCCCACCCCATCAAAAACCACCTTACAAACAACTAAGAGAAGATGGGGAAGTTCCTGAGGAATTAGAAACTCCTATCTCTTAAAGTTTGTTTGTAACTAGAAATGGGGACTACTAGTAATTTTTATTACTTTTAATCGCAATGGATGATTTTGCAGAGTAGATGCGATCGCCATTGTGATTTTTTATTTATGATGAGTTACTGAGCTATAAAAACAAAAAATAAAATTGCCAATAAATCATTCCCACTAGATTTAGTTAACGAATAAAATGTGAAAAATATTAAAAACGACAATTGTGGCACAATAAAAAGACACTAAGGAAAAAATATAGATAAGGTTAAGGTTAATTTAGTGAGTCCTACTGCTCAAACTTCGGCAATGAAAGGTCGTGTAGTATTTCCATTTACAGCAATTGTGGGTCAGGAAGAAATGAAACTGGCTCTGATATTGAACACGATCGACCCCAAAATCGGTGGCGTGATGATCATGGGCGATCGCGGTACTGGAAAGTCAACAACTATCAGGGCTTTAGCTGATTTATTACCAGAAATTGCCGTGGTTGCAAACGATCCTTTCAATTCGGATCCTCAAGACCCAGAATTGATGAGCGATGGAGTCCGCGAGCAAGTAGAGCAAGGGGTTGATGTAGAAGTCACCCGGGCAAAAGTGCAAATGGTAGATTTACCTTTGGGTGCAACTGAAGACCGGGTTTGCGGCACAATTGATATTGAAAAAGCTTTATCTGAAGGTGTTAAAGCATTTGAACCGGGACTTTTGGCAAAAGCTAACCGGGGTATTCTTTACGTGGATGAAGTTAACTTACTTGACGACCACCTAGTTGATGTATTGCTAGATTCGGCTGCAAGTGGTTGGAACACAGTAGAGCGGGAAGGTATTTCCATTCGTCACCCCGCACGTTTTGTTTTAGTAGGTTCCGGTAACCCAGAAGAAGGGGAATTGCGTCCCCAATTACTTGATCGTTTTGGGATGCATGCTGAAATTCATACCGTCAAAGAACCAGCCCTGAGGGTACAAATCGTCGAACAACGTTCAGAATTTGACCAAAATCCTCCTAGTTTTCTGGAAAAATATCACTCAGAACAAGAAGAACTACAAAAGCGCATTGTCAAAGCACAGGAAAACTTATCCTCAGTAAACCTCGACTACGAACTACGGGTGAAGATTTCTGAGGTTTGTTCGGAATTAGATGTTGATGGTTTGCGTGGCGATATTGTTACTAATCGTGCAGCTAAAGCTTTAACAGCTTTTGAAGGTCGCAAAGAAGTAACAGTTGATGACATTCGTAGAGTTATTACCTTGTGTTTGCGTCACCGACTCCGGAAAGACCCCCTCGAGTCAATTGATTCTGGTTATAAAGTTGAAAAAGCATTTGCTCGGGTATTCGGGGTAGAACTCCCAGAAGATGCAAATCAAAGTAATGGTACTAGTAGAAAAGTTGGAGCTAGAAATTAACTTTTAGTTGTCAAATACCAAAAATGCAGTAACTACACCCATTACCCATTACCCAATCCCCAATCCCCAATCCCCAATCCCCATTATTCATGAGATTTTGGCGCTTTTGGTTAAATGCTGTAATTTTGTCCAGCCAGCACAATCCGCCTAGGTTCGTTGAACTTTTGATGTTATCCTTGGCGATTATTATGCTGGCAATTTCTACATTTTTCCCTGGGAAAGAGGCATTTTTAATCTTAGGTCTGAGCTTTGTAGTTGGAGCATCTTTATCAATTTTAGTGCGAGAAGTGATGTCACCGTCGTCGCGAACCCTGATTACACAAATTACAGCAGTTTTATTACTTATTGTCAGTATCTATGGTTTCGCAGATCTGATACAGCATCTTTAAAGTCTAAGAGTATGTTTATAAAGTTGCTTTTTAGCCATTCCCCAATTTAACTGTACTGCAGGTGTGATGGGGCTTAAAAAACATATGATAAAAGGGCGTTGCAGAATATAGGGATGAATTTTTAAAATTTATAGTCGCCAGTGTAGCCCCCTAAATCCCCCAATTCTGAGGGACTATAATTGGGGGGGTTAGGGGGGCTAAATCATCCCATAATTAAGCAACGCCGATAAAAGCTCATTAAAATCATATATATAGCAACTAGCTTCGGCTTGCACTTTTTCTCTTACAGCGTAACCCCCAAATCCAACAAAAATATCCACACCAGGCTTGGTTTCCAAATCGCTGACACCATCACCCACCATAATTATTTTTTCTGGCGTAAATTTATGGCGTAATTTTTCTACTACTTCTAATTTCCCTCCATTCCGAGTTGTGGGATAATCGCGATCAAAATCTCGGTAACTACCATCTTCGTTAAAAAATAATTCAACAGCTTCAATCGACGATTCAACACCAAGATATTTAGCTAAAGGTGCGATCGCTTGCACATATCCAGCACTTAAAATAAATGGCGTCCATCCCTTTTGCTTGAGAGTTGCAATTACTTGTTTTGCATTGGGTTCAACCATTTGAACATAAAGTTCGCCGGTTTTTGCAACAGCATCTCGTGAGGGTTTAATAATTTCTAAACGTTTTGCAAAAACACTTTCAATGGGGATCTTACCTCCCATTGCTTCATTGGTCATCTGGACAATTTGCTGGCTAACATCATCACCTGCAGTTCGTGCTAATTCATCAATTCCTTCGATACTGCTTAGGGTACTATCACAATCAAAAATAATAATTTTGCTGTTAGCCACGATCCGATGCTTCCTTATCTATAATCAGTATCTTATCAGTTGTTTATAGCTATCAGCATTACGAACAATATATGCTATAAACTGCTCAATTTTATTTCCTATTTGGCATAATGATGAGATGCATTTTTTCTCAAGATTTTTTGCTACCCTGCTCGCAGTATTTTTGCTACCTGTTCTCATGGTTTCTGCACAACAGCCTACGATTACTCCTGGGGACAATCTTGTTGTTGAAGGTCTCCCCCAAATTCCAGTTTCGCTAGTGGATACAGTCGAACGTTATACCCAGTTTAGGTCTGCGAGTATTGCTAGTTGGCATCCTACCAAGCGGCAAATGCTAATATCAACTCGTTTTGGCGATACCCGTCAGGTTCATTTAGTTGAATTCCCTTTGGCTGCTCGCAAACAACTAACTTTTTTCTCAGAAAGGGTTGGTGGTGCAACTTTTCAACCGACAAAAGGTGATTATTTTGTTTTCAGTAAAGATATTGGAGGTAATGAATTCAACCAAAACTTTCGCTATGATTTTGCAACTGGTGACATTAAACTACTGACTGATGGAAAATCAAAAAACAGTCGTGGTGTTTGGTCTAATAGCGGTGATCGCATGATCTATTCTTCCACCAGACGCACTGGTAAGGATAGAGATCTATATATTATCCAACCTCAGAACCCTGAAAGTGATAAGTTGCTAGCTGAGGTGGATGGGGGTGGTTGGTTTGGTTTGAATTGGTCTCCTGATGATTCTCAGTTTTTGGTGCTCGAGTATGTTTCGATCAACGAAAGCTATTTGTGGCTATTTGATACTCGTACGGGCGACAAAAGGTTAATTACACCAAAAAAAGAGGGTAAAGAGAAAGTTGCTTACAATGGCGGGATCTTTGCTAAAGATGGTAAAGGTTTGTATGTCATAACCGATCGCGACTCAGAATTTTCCCGACTAGCTTATCTGGATCTCACAACTTTTGAGCATACTTATTTAACCAGTGATATTCCTTGGAATGTGGAAGATTTTGACCTTTCGGAAGATGGTAAGAATCTCGCCTTTGTGACGAATGAAGATGGTACGGGGGTCTTACATATATTAGATACCGCTACAAAAAAGGAAAAACCACTACCAGAATTACCTGTAGGACAAATATATGGTGTAAGATGGCACCGTAATAACCAAGATTTAGGTTTTACCCTAGTTTCCGCTCGTTCAACAGCAGATGTTTATTCTTTGAATATTATTAGTAATAAAGTTGAACGTTGGACAGAAAGTGAAACGGGGGGATTGAATACCAAGAATTTCCCGGAAGCAGAGTTAGTACGTTGGAAAAGTTTCGACGGTAAAATCATCTCTGGTTTTTTATATCGTCCTCCTAGTAATTTTAAAGGTAAACGTCCGGTAATAATTAACATTCATGGCGGTCCCGAAGGACAGTTTCGACCAACATTTTTGGGGCGTTTAAATTACTACCTCAATGAATTGGGGGTTGCAATTTTATTTCCTAATGTTCGTGGTTCTGCTGGATATGGCAAAACCTTTTTAAAGTTGGATAACGATTATAAGCGGGAGGACTCAGTAAAAGATATTGGCGCACTGTTAGATTGGATTGGTACTCAGCCGAACTTGGATAAAAGTAGGATCCTAGTAACCGGAGGTAGTTACGGTGGTTATATGTCTTTAGCTGTAGCAACTAAATACAGTAATAAAATTCGTGCGGCGATCGATATTGTTGGAATTTCTAATTTTGTAACCTTTCTGGAAAACACCGAAAGTTATCGACGAGATTTGCGACGGGTGGAATATGGAGACGAACGGGATCCAAAAATGCGGGAATTTTTACTGAATATTTCTCCTGTAAATAATGCAGATAAAATTACCGTACCTTTATTTGTGATTCATGGTAAAAATGATCCCCGTGTTCCTTTGAAAGAAGCAGAGCAAATAGTGGCGACAGTTAAAAAGAATGATGTCCCTGTTTGGTATTTAATGGCGAAGGACGAAGGACATGGCTTTAGTAAGAAGAAAAATGTTGACTTTCAGTTTTACTCTACGGTGATGTTTGTTAAACGCTTTTTGTTGAAATAAACGAGTTTTGGGTAATGGGTAGTTGGTAATGGGTAATGAGTATTATTAAACTCCCCACACTTCCCACACTTCTCCACTTCCCACACTTCCCCCACTTCCCCCACTTCTCACCCCCCATGATAATAATCCTCATGGGTGTGTCTGGCTCTGGCAAAACTACCATTGTTGACACTCCTCAGCCTGAAAGGCGTGAGGATTCTTCGTTCATAGACTCGGCTTGCTGAGATAGGTTTGCACCTAAAACAGTAGGGGCTAAATCTCCCGAAGCGTTGGGATCTAAAATCCAAGTTCCCACATGCCCTGTGGTACTCAAAGCAAGATTCAGAATATTAATGGCTGCATTGTGGTCGCGATCTAATTCACATCCACACTGACAAACATGAGTTCTAGTGGATAGAGATTTCTTCACCGTTGCACCACAAGTGGAACAATTTTGTGACGTATAAGCAGGATTAACAGCAACTGTTATCTTGCCAAGCTTAGTCCCAAAATATTCTAACCATCTCCTAAACTGATACCAACCTGCATCATTAATAGACTTGGCAAGACAATGATTTCTTACTAAATTCTTTACCCTCAAATCTTCATAGGCGACCAAATCGTTAGATTGGATTACGCAACGTGCTAGTCTCTTAGCATGTTCTTCACGTTGCCTACTTATATTGAGGTGTACTCTACCAAGTTTATTGATTGCTTTCTTGCGGTTGGTACTGCCTTTGTTTTTACGAGAAACGCGACGCTGATAAAATCTTAATCGCTTTTCTCCTGTACGATAAAATCTTGGATTAGACTCGGTATTCCCATTGCTATCAGTGTAGAATTCTTTTAATCCTACATCTAAGCCTATGGTCTTACCTGTGGGTTTTGACTTTATTTTAGCATCAGTTCTAATCAAAAACTGAACGTAATAACCATCAGCCCTTTTCACTAACCTTACTCGCTTTATCTCTTCTAACTGATAGAAATTTAAGTCCCAAGTACCTTTGAGCTTTAAGATTCCAATTCCTTTTTTATCAGTAAAGCTAATCTGTTTTTTGTTTTCTGACAACGACCACCCAGAAGTTTTATACTCTACTGAACGGCAGTTTTTCTTAAAACGTGGATAACCCTTTTTACCTGAAACCTTCTTCTTGCAATTGTCGTAGAATCTAGCAATTGAACTATATGCTCTTTCTACGGAAGCCTGACAAGCACTGGAATTCAAAGCTTTAACGAAATCAAACTCTTTTCTAAGTGAAGTACTATGACGATACAAATCTTTTTGCCCAACACCACGCTGATCCATCCAATAACGGATGCACTTATTACGCACAAACTGAGCAGTCTTGATTACTTCATCAATAGCTGCATATTGAGTTGTCTTCCCTTTAGCTTTGAATTCTAAAACGATCATTTACGTGGGATGACTCTACGCAAAATACTATAGCATAAATAAAGCAGTCCTGAAAGGACCGGGCTTTAGACCCATTATTTCCGGTAAATTTTGGAGTAGGAATCAAATTCTCTCCTCAAATGATTACTTGACCCTGTGTCAGTTAGATAAAGCAGAATACTAAAGTTCTGAAGTATTATCTACTACAGACTTTGAGGTGACACAGTGTATATCTAATCAGTAGAGTTTTTAGGTTGTGTCGCCCTGTGTCCGACTTTTAGTCATAGCAATTGTTACTGGCTGTGATTGATTAATCCTAAAAACACACTTTTAGTTAAAACTCTAAAGTTGAGATCCAGAAATACTTAAATACAATAATTTCAGACGAAAAGCTCTTATTTAAGGTAATTAGTCCAGGATATTCATTAGGTTTGAGTGAAAGCTTCTAAGTATCAATAGATTAGATATTTAGCAATTTTTTTAGGAATTTTTTAATTTAATTTTTTATTACATAGTTAGCTAATAAATATACGCCATAATAGCTTTTTTGTAAAGCTCTGAATTTTGTAAAAGTGTCATGTCAGGGGAATTTTCAGACCCGAGTAGCTCTGTCATGATCAAGGTGGTTAAAGAAATAAGGGTTGTTGAGGCAAAGCCAAGAAGCAGAAAGGTTAATTTAACTCATACCTACCCGACTCAGAAATTCAACAACCCGTGAAGATACGATACGGACACCAACTCAACTTTTGATTTGCAACAGCCTCTGAGACATTGAAAACTCAGTGCCTAAGATAGTGTCCGACAAATCCTCAAATAATATGCAATATTAAGGAGAATAAAAATGGCTGACGATGTAATTGTCAAAGCCTCTGCTCCCAGTAGCGTAGCAGCAGCAGCTCAGGCAGCGGCCGAAGCCTATGCCCCAGATGAGGTTGAAAAGCATGCACAGGCCATTATGGATGCATGGATGGTCAAACTGACGAAACAGACTGATGAGTACACAAAGCGTGCCATGGCAATGGCAAGGGGTGAAGGTTTAGAAATCGCCGAACCCATCTCAATCGGAGGTCCTGTCCCCTACCCATGGTTTAATGTAATCCTAGCAGGTCCATTCCAACCCCTTTTGCCAGGGGGGCCATTTCTACCTCAGAAGGTCATTAGGGCTGGTGAACCCGCCTTCATGATTGGTATTGTCTGGCGCAATCCAGTAGGTGTGAACTGGGATCCGACTGCTCCGCAAGCTAATGTACTTATGGCTGCCTATAACCTCCGGGTGTGGTTGGAGACTTGTAATGTAACAACCTGCGGTAATGGACCGGACTTTGGTCCAATCAATTTTGCTCCTCTCGGCGGTGGATTCTTGAACGGATTCATCCAACCGATCAACTTTCCAGTTCCTCAACAAGGAAGACCTAACCTTTATGAGATGAACTTGACTGCAGACGTTAGCGGACCTGTAGGAGGTCTACCGTTTGCTGGATATGCAACCTGGGTATTCAATCCCGACCTAGAGCCAGCCATCTTCCCACCGTTCATTCGTCCAGGAGTACCCCCTCATTGGGATTATGATAAACCTGCGCGCTTCTTAGTTTATACAGCTTGACAAATGGCCTATTAACACGACCAACAGTGCTCATAGGCCTCTAGATAGAGATCTCGACCCTGATGGTTTCTGCAATTCAGCTGCTGTCGGGGCCGTTAATCATTGTACAAGGAGATGGTAAGCAATGGTGTTACCCAATACCAGTATTTCTCAAGAAGCTCAGCGAGGTCTGGATCGGGCCATTTTGTTACATCTTTTTGATCCTAATGTCTCACTCATCGACCTGGGACTCCGCATTCGAGATAGTCAAGGTCAAACCCTGGAGCCTGAGGTTTGTGTTCGAGTCCATGTACGCCAAAAACTCAAAGGACCTGCCTTTGAAATGTTTACGAACCAACATCCGGGACGCATCATCGATCCTCAGCGCATTGGCTTTCCTGTGGATGTGCCACAAGCAGATTATAAGCTCAGACAGTTTCGGTATCCTGCTTCGTCAACACTATCCAAATCCCGTGCGGGAGTATTCAATCCTATGCAGGGCGGCATTAGTATATCAAACGCCATTTCTTCTGGATATGGGACTTTGGGTGGCAAGGTTATTGACCATCAGACTGGCGCTGAAATGATTTTGAGCAACTGGCACGTACTATATGGCAACTGGTATGCTTGGCCAGGAATGGCGGTTTACCAACCTGGCAGGGGAGATAAAGGGCACTCTGACCACACCGTTGCCCACCTTAAACGTCATGCGATGGAACAGTTTCTTGATGCGGCTGTCGCAGAATTAGCCGATACAAGGTCTTTAAGCAAAAATCAATTTGAGATTGGAGCGGTGACTGGTGTAACTAATCCCACCCTGGGTATGCAAGTGATAAAATCAGGCCGTCGTACTGGGATTACCACAGGTATCATTGATGGTATTGAAGGCCGAGAAGTGATGTACTACAACGGAGTACAGCGAGTTATCCGTCATGTTGTCCATATTGCTCAAACAGATGACGGTGGACAAATTAGTGCAGCAGGTGATTCTGGTTCGTGGTGGTTAAATGAAAAAACTCATCAGGCGGTAGGTCTGCATTTTGCAGGCAGTGACCATCCAGAATATGGGCTAGCGATCGCCATGCCTCCAGTATTAGATGCCCTTAATGTGGACATCGCTCTCTAAGTATATTTACCATTGTTCTAACATCGGACATTGCAAAAAGTACAGCCAATGGTACAAGGTAACTCTGAATTTTGGGCAAAAGCCCGTCGTGCTCAAAACGAACTAGTGGAGCAATTCCTTAACCATCCCGACGTAAGTCTGATTGATATTGGTTATTCACCTGAAGGAAATCAGAATAGTGGGGAAATTGTACTACGGATCCATGTGCGCGATCGCTGGATGAAGGCTAAGCTTGAGGAACGGATTACTTTCCCTAGCCAGATTGAGGGTATCCCAGTCATTGTCATCCCTGGAGAGTACGAGTTTGAGTAACACAGATACCCTCGCAACAGAAGGGTAATCAGTAACCTTGTATTGTTGTGAATTCTGCGAATAGTTCTCCCCACTACAAATGGAGAAAGATCGTGACAAATGAAAATAATCTACCAGTCGAAGAAAATCAATCAGCTTCTACAGAAAGCGAACGCCAGGAGATAAGGGAAATCCCAGACAAAGAAGAAATACCAACAGCACAGGAAACACAAGAATCACAAGAAGTAGTTGAGGTAAATCAAAAAGCGGTACCACCTCCAACTGAGGCTCACATTCCTTTACTAGCGACACCTGAGCCATCAGATAATATCCAGATCGAAATTCTCAATGTTCGAGTATTCGAGCCTGAAGACTCGGTTGGTGTTTCAATCCTCAAGAAAAAACTAGTGGCAGAGCTTAACTTTAGGATATCGGGAACCCAAGCCAAAATTCTGACAACAGAACATTATCCCTTCCAAACTTCCTTTTATACTGTTGATTTAAGAAGTAAAAATTTGAACTTGGTTGCCAGTGAGGAAGGAAAACTCAAAGCCCAGAAATTGGAATATACCATCCAAAAGGAATTTCCGGTTCCTAAGGCGGGTCGTTACGAATTCCACACGATTGTACTCTTGCTGCCACCCCATACTCAAATGAAGTCCTATCAAGGTCCGATCCTCAGTGTAGTTCCTTAACAGCAGGGAGTGAAATAAGTATTTTTAAAATGTGTACATTCGACTGGGAAAACTTTTTAAGACAGTGGAGCCGAGAGATACTGGAATCAAGGGAAAATTTTCTAGGGGAACTACCAATAGAGGTGATCGATTCTGGTTGGTTAGGGTATCCAGGCGCAACTGAAGAACAACTTAGCCATGCCGAAGTCCGCTTAGAGGTTACTTTACCTCCTTCCTATCGAGCTTTCCTGAAAGTCACCAACGGTTGGCGTCAGACCACACCTTTTATTCATAGACTTTGGTCAACTGAAGAAATTGGGTGGTTTTCGCGCAGACATCAAGATTGGATCAATGCTTTTATAGACCGATACCTGAAACAACAATATCCAGATAATTCCATCAACGGCTGGGATACACCAATTCCGCCAACAACAGATGCAGAATACTTTGTCTACAGTGATACTCAGGATTGTAGGAAGTTACGAGTGGATTACCTCCAAACAGCTCTGGAAATTAGTGACAAAGGAGATTCTGCTATTTACCTTCTCAATCCCCAGGTCATTACAGAAGATGGAGAATGGGAAGCCTGGTTTTTTGGCGACTGGCTTCCAGGCGCTGACCGATATAGATCATTTTGCGAAATGATGCAAGCGGAATATGAAAACTTTCTTGATTTAAAGGAAATATAACCCAGAAGTGATAACAAAACTGAATACAGATTGGGTTCTAAGTTGTAATCAATAAATAAACATTTATTTTAAAGTTCTTAAAGTTCAATTATTTCTATTAAAGGATTTCTAAATAAATATAAGCAATTAATCAATATGCATAAATTATACATATCAATGGATATAATTAGAATTTTAAATTGTCAAGAATTGATAGAAAACTGTACTCTTAGAGATTAAAAACGCAATCGATTTAGTATTCTATTTTCAGACAATTCGTGAGATTCACTGCCATTATCAAATATTTTGAAACTTACACAATTATTAATCCTTAAAACATTAATCCTTAAAACATTAATATTTCAAATAAATTTCAGTCTGCATAGTTAAGTTACTAGGCTCAATAGAATTTGAGTTATTTCCAAGTTTAAGCAAAAATAGACTAATATAAATATATTTTAAACCGGATATAATTATTTTATGTGAACAGAGATTATAGCAATACTTTGATTATTTTAAAAGAAAAAACACAAAAGATGATAGTTATTTTTGAGCTGATTAACTATACTACGGTACCCTAATGGGGTAATTTTCAAGCTTGCTTGACTTTGCCATGATGGAAATAAGACGACAAATCAAGGACTATCAAATCCAAATAGTTTTACTTAATAAATTTGTAGTTTAATCAGCTTATTTATCCAGATGTAATACTAGCCTATATTTACCTAAATCTTCCTATGACTACAAAAATAGCTTAATAAAAATGATTGATGTGAAAGCCTAAAATCAAACTGATTCGACTATTTCCTGGTCTGTTCATCACTTTTATTCTTGATATTTAATATTTTTGGATCGGGGTTACTAGCTCGGACAATAACTCTATATGTATCAAGAAAGCCAAGTACTCGATCGCAATTGTTCGATTTTTTCTCTTTTCAGAACCATGAGTTGCATCTTCCCCTACGAAAAGCTTATTGAGAATAGCTTGATTCTGACTGCCCAAATGGAGTTAGTTTATGCAAATGATCGGGTTTTCCAGGTCTTGCAACAACTAAGCTATGATGAGTTACCAGCAAATCAACTACCCGTGGAAATTTTGCATCTCTGTCAACCCTTAGTTCAGAGTCGCAATCTATTTCCAAATCAATGCTGGCTGCTTCATTCTGAAATCCTTACTAATGACTTAACCTGCTTACATATTCAGGTGCGATGGTTACAACTAGAAAAACTGGAAAGTCCTTTTCTACTAATCACCGTCGAGGATCGACATCAAGCAATTTGCAATATAGCATTTGAGGAAGCCCAAACATATGGATTGACACCTCGTGAAAAGGAAGTTTGGTTACTTCGCCGCAAGAATTACACTTACGATCAAATTGCTTCGGAGTTATTTATTGCTCCTAGTACAGTTAAGAAGCATATGGCAAGTATTCACTTTAAACAGAAAGAAGTTCTTAACATCAGGAAAGACTTACTTACTAGGTCTGACTCATCAGACCGAATCATGCAGTTCAAATATGAAAATTCAAGCTACAGTGACTCTGTCAGAGCATTTGTAGACTTGACGTTAAGACCATCTGATAATTCAGAGACAAAAATAGAAAACCAAGAATTATACTGTTGGTATGTAGCTTTTTGTAAAGCTCATAGATTTCAGAGTCATTCAATGAGTCGGTTCATTTCTCGTCTGAAAAAAATTTTGCCTCAACACAGGGTAAAGCGCCAATTCAGACGAGTTCACGGTCAAAGATTAACTGTTCGGGCTCATTGGAAACAGCTTGCTCCTATTGATGGTGTGTTCGAAAAAATTGCTAATCTTAATACCGACGATTCGCCAAAAGAAACTGAGTGGAATTGCATCAAGTCAAGGTGTACTGAAGGTGGATTGGCGAAATTTTTACTGGGTTTTGATAATCCAAACTTAGTATTTGCGGACTGATTCATATCTTTTTACTTTTTACTTGCGCTTAGCCCTATTGTGCGGCGGGTTCCTTTTCAACTTCCTCCACTTCACATATTGCATCTTCTGGCGAAGCACCAGCGTAAATGACTTTAATCATTCCAGGAAAATAATCATCCATAGTGGATAGATTTGCATAAAGCATTCTTTTAATAATGGGGAAATCTAATTCATTATCTGCTAGATAAATACTAGTTTTATAGCGAATTTCCCCATCTCTAAAATCCATTTCAAAATTACCTAAATTCATCCCGTAATTCGCCCGAGTGAAGAACTCCGCCATTTCGGTGTATTTATTTTCAGGTACTTTCACTGGAGATATGGAATAAAATTTAAAATTCCTCTTTTCTTCATTAATAATTACGTAGCAATTGTAGTTACTATTATCCAAATCTACTGCTACTTTAAAAGCTCTACCTTCTTCTACTTCTGTATAGTTCCAATCATCTTGTACGAAGAAGTTAATAACTGATGTATATAAACTTTCCATTAATATTTCCCTAATCTATAATAATTATTTTGCTCAGCGAACTTATTTTGTGCTCTGTGTTAGCTTTAGTTTCGCTAAGATAATTGCAATCAAATCACTATCGATCGGATATATAAACTCATCTGTCAGGATGGTTTTTTGGTATCATCCACCCGGATATTTATGGCGCTACGCGCAATTCAAAAGTCAAAAGTCGTACAGACGTGACATGTCACGTCTGTACAAAAGTCAAAAGTCAAAAAACGGTACTTTAAGTGATAAGCAAGATCATTTGATTATCTGTTATGAAACATCATTCCAAGGATTTAAAAGTAATACACCCGTAACCTCAAAATCTTTCACATTACGGGTCATCAAATATAAACCATGACGTAAAGCTGTTGCTGCAATCAATCCATCTGCAGCTGCAAGAATAAATCCTTTTTTTTGTGCAATTGCTGTAATCTCACCCCAGATAGCCGCTATTTCTGAATCAATCTGTAAAACACGTTCTGCATAAATATGTTCAATATTATTAAACCATACAGATAAATCTCGCTTACAACGACTTTCAGACAGTAGAGAAATTCCTTTACTGATTTCACCTAAAGTAATAACACTGATATAAATATCGTTATCCAGGAGACTATTAACAGCATTCTTAACAGATTCTAATGGTATTGGTTTGTACAGTTCGGATAAAACGCAAGTGTCAAGTAAGACCCTCATAAATCTACTGTCCGCATGGAGCTTTTATCCCGTTCTAAGTCTATATCCTCCATGCTATGTGGGGGGTTTAAAAGATGTTGTTTAAAACTTGGTCTTTCTCCTATTAAGCGTTCATATTCTGCTTTCGATATCACAACCACTGTATCATTACGTCGTTGGATTATCTGTGGTCCTACGGTGAGTACTTTGTTCACCAGTTCAGTCAATCTATTCTTTGCATCCGCCAAACGCCATTCTTGCACTACATTATTCCATTAATCTAGCTAATCTAGCTATATTGTATAACGAAATGAGTAGGAATTAATCCTGTAGGGTAGGGTGTAACATAACTGGTTCCTTGTCTCTGGCAAGGAACACCTTATTCGAGGCTCTGCCTCAGGTATAATTAAGAGGCGGAGCCTCTTGTATGGGTTCCAAGCCTGAGCCTGGGAACCAGAGATCTAACAAATTAAGTAACACTCTCATTCCCCGTTCCCCGTTCCCTTCTCCTCAAAACAAATCTGTCAGGGAAAATTGTCGTAAACGATCCAATTCCTGCAATTTCATTTTTTCCCCATAAAAAGCATCATAATAAGATTGCCAGCGTTTGGGTTCTGCTTCTGGATCTGTTTGCTCCCAAAGTTCCAAATAGTGACGATAGCGTTTTTCCCGGAGTACTCTTTCCATACAAGCTGTGGTTGCATGAACCACTTGAGGAGCGCGAGTAAGTTCCTTTTCAGTTTTTTCATCAAGATGAAATAATCGGGAAACCAAACTCATCTCGGTTTCAAATTCTAAACATCGGTCTTGCAATCGGGAAATTAAATCTGTTTCTGCTGCAATATTGGGAGATATTTCTAAAATCTGTCGCCAGAAAAATCGATGGTGAGACAAACTAAATTGTAAATCCCGTTCTTCTAAAATTTGAGAAATTATTGGTCGCTGTAAAGGACAGTGAAGATAAATTTGCAGTAGTAATGCTTCTGCTTGTTCTAACAGACTAGATTCATTGTTGGGAAGGGAAGGTTTTCTCTGGGTAGAGTTTTTATTAGAGTTTTTGCGTCCCGAACTAAAACGTTGCTTCGAACTAAAGTTTGAATTCCATTCTCCCGAATTTTTCCCACTAGTAATCTGAGTTAACAGATTCTCAACTCTTAGGGGTACCAGTCTAGTATCTCCCAAACTCAGAATTTCCGCGCAATGGGAAACATAATAATTTCTAGTGTCGCTGTTGCTAATATTTTTCAGCAACTTCACCATTTTTTGGGAAACTTGTTGAAAATCAGTAGCTTGTTTGAGGTCGCAATCTTTGGTAACTTGCTGAATCTGCCAATCTAACCACAAAGGAGCATTTGCTAATAATTGGTGATAATCTTCCGAAGTATGACTTTGTAAATATTCATCAGCATCCTTACCATCGGGAATATTGAGAATTTTCAATTGAACTTCGCCTTTGTATGCAAGGTCGGCGATCGCACCAATTGCTCTTTCTGCTGCATTAGTTCCAGCTTTGTCAGCGTCAAAATTAAGTATCAGTTGCTTTGAGTCACAATAACGCAACACTAATTTAACTTGATCTAAACTTAATGCCGTACCCAAAGAAGCAACTACATTATTAATACCTTTCTCGTGAAGTGCGATCGCATCAAAATATCCTTCCACCACCACAGCTTTGTCAGATTGAGAAATCCCTGCTTTGGCTTGGTCGAGGGCAAATAAAGTTTTACCCTTATTAAATAATTCCGTTTCCGGAGAATTGAGATATTTTGGTTGGTCGTCTCCCATAGTTCGACCACCAAAACCGATGGTGCGTCCGAGTATATCTCGGATGGGAATCATCACGCGATCGCGAAATGCATCGTAATAACCCCGTCCTTCTTTCCGGGGTTTAATTAGTCCGGCTTTTTCTACCAACGGAGCGGGATAATTTTTATTTTCTACTAAATAACGATAAAGGGTTTGCCAACCCACAGGAGCATAACCCAAACCAAATTTTTTAATAGTTTCTGTTTGTAGTTGACGATTTTGAGTTAGATATTCCAGTGCTGACTTACTAACAGAAGGATTGCTGGGGGAATTCCACAAAGCATGTTGGTAAAACTGTGCGGTTACCGCCAAAACTTCATAAAGTTGTTCCCGTAGAGAAAGTTGGCGATGTAATTCTTGTCTTTGTTGTGGTTCGAGAGTTTTAACCTGGACTTGGTAACGTCGTGCTAAATCTAGCACAGTTTCAGCAAAGGAACGTTTTTCCAATTCCATCAAAAATTTAATCGCATTTCCTGCCGCATGACAACCAAAGCAATAATACATTTGCTTGCTCGGGCTGACACTAAAACTAGGTGTTTTCTCATTATGGAAAGGACATAAACCCAAAAAGTCTTTGCCACGCTTCCGTAAGACTACGTAATCTGAGATCACCTCATATATATCTACTCTGCTTTTAACTTCCTCAACAGTATCTGGGTGTAGGGAGGGGATTTGCATCATTACATGCTCAGTTCCAATTCTTAAATATCAATTAGCTGTGTTGACTAGTAGTATTTTTCATTCATTCTGGCGATTTGTAGAGACACGACAGAGGCTAACGCCGACGCTGCAGGCTCTGTCGCGTCTCTACGGGGTTTTGTGGAAAAAACAAGGCTAATGGCTAACACAACAAATGAAAAGGAGTACTAGCCGTCAGTTATTTGCCGCTCGAATATCCGTGGTTTATAAGTTTCGACCTTATTATAGTCGTCCCTAAAGCAAGAACGATCTATAAATTTTTCAATTTTAATATTTTTCAATTTTAATTATGTGAGTTTAATTATTTGAGTTTAATTGTTCGGAAGAATTATTCCATAAAATATGCCCCTAAAATCACAAACGTCCGTAAATATGCGATTCACGACGAATTAGTAATTATCATATTGTTATTGTTCGGGCAAGAATGCTATGTAGACTTTTAAATTTTTTCTCAATTTGTTTTCTCAAATTTTTTCTCAAATTTTATTTTCGGATTTAACGATATAGATAAGGAACCAATATATTATGGGACGTATTTTTATTTCTGCAGCACATGGTGGTAGAGAAGCTGGAGGAATAGATCCAGGTTCGGTCGCAGGTGGTACAACCGAAGCCAAAGAAATGATTCAATTACGAGATTTAATTTTAACAGAACTCAGATCGCGCAAATTTTCTGTTTTAGGGGTACCTGACGATTTAAGCGCGCGACAAACAATTAGCTGGATCAACGCCCGCGCTCGTAGAAATGATATCGCCGTAGAAATTCATGCTGATGCAGGATCTAACCCTTCTGTCCGAGGTTCCACAGTATTTTATATCGCCAATAATGAAGAGCGGAGAAGACACGCGGAATTACTGTTAGTGGGATTGTTGCGTCGCGTCCCCCAATTACCAAACCGGGGTGTCAAACCAGATACCGCTACAGGTATAGGTCGCTTGATGTTTTGTCGTCAAGTTGCTGCACCTTCAATGTTGATGGAAGTTGGGTTTTTAAGTAGCCCAGAAGACCGTTCTTTATTGCAAAGCCGTCGGCGTGATTTTGCTGTGGGTATTGCTGATGGTCTTGCTTCTTGGAGTCGCACAATCGATCCCGGTTCCGCTCCCCCTCCTCCCACTGAGCCCAGCTACCCAGCAATTAACATTAAAATGAATGGGCAAAATTACGAAGAGCAAGGGATACTAGTCAGTGGTAACGCTTATATTCCCATCGATTTAATAGATCGTTTGCGAATTGATTTATCCCAAAATCCCGATGTCCGTCGTATTACCTATCGGCGAGTAGTTTATGTCAAAGCAGTAGAACTACGAGATTTTAATGTTTCCGTTGGTTGGGATGCACCTACTCGGACTGTAATCTTAAAATCCAACTTACAAATTTGTGTCGGTAACATTGAGAGAATTATGTCCGCTGGCAACACATCTGAAGTTCAACTACAGTTATTTTTAAGAAATAATAATGAAAACTCCCTAGTTAAATTTCCGGATTTACCCAAACTTTACCGGGAAGAAGCAAGTGTAGAAGGAGTGAATTATGATGTCGCCTTCTGTCAAATGTGTGTAGAAACAGGATTTTTGCGCTTTGGTGGCGATATTAGACCCGAACAAAATAACTTTGCTGGTTTGGGAACCATTGGTGGTGGTACGGATACAGCAATTTTTGAAAACGCCAGAATTGGTGTTAGGGCTCATATCCAACACTTAAAAGCGTACGCCAGCTTGGAACCCCTAGTTAATGAAGTCGTAGACCCACGCTTCCGCTTTGTTACCCGAGGAATTGCACCATTAATTGACCAACTGTCCGGTAGATGGTCAGCAGATTTGCAATACGGAGAGAAAATTAAAGCTATGCTCAAAAGACTTTACGAGTCAGCAGGAATCTTTTAAATTCTCATCTTCCCACACTTCCCACATCTCCCACACTCCCCACACTCCTTTCACTCGATCAAACAACCTTCTCTCGACATGGGAACTGGAAGTAGTCTTGCCTTAATACTTAATCCCAGTTAAATTGTATTGGGATTAAGTTGACATAAGCCAAAATTCAACTCCAAAAAATAAAGAAACTTTAAATAAAATCAATTTAATATAAATTCAAAATTCATCAAAATTTTATATATGACAAAGTTAATATCTTGACATCACCAGTATAAGTACTACTGCAAACATATTAACTGTTTTTACACAAGTATTATTTTTTCAAAAATCATTTAAAAATACTCGTTTATAAAGCAAAATCATAATAAATATTTATTCTTTATCCAGAAAATATTACTCCGAAGAAATACAGTTGTTGATAGTTGTATAGTAAAATACTTTAAGCCTTACTAAAGGGGGGTGGAAATTTCCAGCTCTTTTGGCTACACTAAATATACATATAATCAAGGAGACTTACATGCGGATTGCTCAGGTCGCTCCACTGTGGGAAAGAGTACCGCCACCCGCATATGGCGGCGTAGAGTTAGTCGTAGGATTACTGTGTGATGAGTTAGTCCGACGCGGTCACGAAGTAACATTATTTGCATCAGGGGACTCAATCACCTTAGCCAACTTAGACTCAGTTTATCCACGTTCCTTTCGTTCAGATAAACTCGTCAAAGACTACAACGTCTACGAAGTACTGCAACTGAGTCGCCTTTACCAGCAAGCTGATAAGTTTGACATTATTCATTCTCACGTTGGTTACCCAGCTATTAGTTATGCCGATTTAGTCAAAACCCCAACCGTGCACACCTTGCACGGTATTTTTACGCCTGATACCGAAAAAGTTTATATAGAGGGGCGTTCCCAGCCATATGTTAGTATCTCCAATGCTCAACGGGAGCCAAGATTAGGGCTCAACTATGCCGCAACTGTATATAACGGTATCGATATTGATAGCCATCGTTTTTACCCAGAGCCCCAAGATCCCCCCTATCTAGCCTTTTTAGGTAGGATATCTCCAGAAAAAGGTACTCACCTTGCAATTGAAATTGCCAAAGCAGCAGGTATTCCCTTAAAAATGGCAGGGAAAGTAGACGTAGTAGATGTAGAGTATTTTAAAACTGAAATTGAGCACCACATTGATGGCGAGCAAATTCAGTATTTAGGTGAAGCCAATCATTTTGAGAAAAATGCCCTTTTAGGAGGAGCTATAGCAACATTATTCTCTATCACCTGGCGCGAACCTTTCGGGCTAGTGATGACAGAGTCTATGGCTGCTGGGACACCTGTGCTAGCGAAGCCTTTAGGTTCTGCACCAGAAGTTGTCGCCCATGGTAAGACAGGCTTTTTATGCGATACGACAGCAGAATTTGTGGATGCGATCGCTCGTATCAAAGAAATCGACCGTCACGAGTGTCGCAAGCATGTGGAACAGAAGTTTAGCGTTTCCAGTATGATTGACGGGTACGAGGCTGTCTACAAACAACTCATACAAGATAAGTTTTCGTTAAATGGATACTCTCAAGAATTGATAGACAACATCATTCAGTAAAATAAAGAGGATGAGTTTAACAAAGACGCATCCATTTTTTGAGCTTGAGATGATGATATTTATTGGTTGAAATAATAGGATTGTGTTGTTAGTGACGCTGTTTCCATGCGTCTTCAACAACTTTATGTGATACGGAACTATGTAGCACAATTTTATGTTGTCACAAGCTTAGACTGTCTTCAATATGCCCTGTACGCATCTATTCCCGTTGTACGAGTCTTTTATAAATTATAATTACCCTAATCTCTTATCCGGTTAACCTAGGATATTTTTTTCTATCTTCTTCAAGGTTTGCTTAATCTTTACTTTGAAAGGCATAAATACATTAGGTTTATACAATGTTTCTTCAGTAAATTTATCCGCCTGCCAATTACTAAAAATATAATAGATATCCAAATATGCAGGATGTGAGATAGGTCATAATTTCTAACCTTAAATAGGTAAAAATGATGCGATCTGGATCCAAAAAATTTTTCGGGTTTGTGGATGCATTGCATTACCCAAAAATGAGGCGACTGCTTGGGATATGACAGTGGCGATCGCAGCTCCCACACCACCATATTTAGGAATCAGTAAAAAATTTAATATTATATTAATAATTGCTCCAGCTAAAGTCCGATGTAAAGAGAAATGAGTTAAACCTTCTGCAACAAACCATGGAGATGATGCAATCCCCATAAAAACAAATATACAAGCCCAAACATGAATTGCTAATATAGAGCCTGCGGCGATATAGCTTTGACCAAATAACAAAGTAATTAAATTTCCAGAAATAAAGGTAATAGGTAAGGCTATTACTAAAGCTAATACTACTAGTAACTTAATTAATTGTTTGAGCCGTCGATAGTAAATTGTTTCCGATTCTTCTTTGAATTTGTATAATTTTGGGGCTACAGAAGAGGAAATTGCTGTGGGAATAAAATACCAAACTTCAGACATCTTCGCAGCAGCTGAATAAATCCCAACAGCACTACTACCAACTATTTGTCCCAACATAATTTGGTCAATTTTCATATATATGATGATAGTTAAACCAGATAAAATTAAAGACCAACTTTCTTTCAATAAGCTTTGAGCAGTGGATAGATTCCAACGCCAAAACCACAATGAATTACCTTCAAAGTGATACATAATTACCAAGCCCAATGCAGCTAAACTCAACTCTGCTAATACTGCTCCACCAAAAGCTAGTAATGGTGCTTGAAAAGTAATTAAAATGATTTTGAAAATTGTGACAATTATAAAAGCTATATTTTTGGCAATTACAGTATATTTAGAACGTACTTGTGATTGAAACCAAAGGTCAATTGTGTCGAAAGCTCTAAAAACAGTTGTAGTGGCTAAAATTACAATCAACCATATTGTTACTGGATCGTTTTGAGGTAGTAAAAAAGCACATATTACGGCTAATAATAAAGAACTAATACCACCCAATAACCTCAAGCAGAAAGTTGTCCCTAATATTTCTGTTTTATTTTCTGGGTTACGGACAAGTTGACGGATAACAATATTATCTAGCCCTAAATTAGCGATTGGAACAAATAAAGCGACAAAAGCAACAGCATAGTTAAATAAACCATATTGTTCCACTCCGAGATGACGTGCAATCCAAACTCCCACAAATAAATTTGCACCCATACGAAGAATACGATCAGCAAACAACCAACCCGTATTTGCAACAATCAAGTGTAATTCAGAACCAGATTTAAGTAGTGATAAACGTTGCCGAATTTTAAATTTATTGAACATTAACTATTTAATTTCCAAAGATTAATTGGCAACAGATATGCTAACTTTTGCTTTAAAAGTATTAATTGAATTAATAGTAATTCACGTAGGGTGTGTTAGGCGCTCGACAATAAATTTTTTTAAGTAAAAAACTAAATAGCGCCGTAACGCACCGCTGAGATCAAGCTCGCTTAATTACTTATAAGTAAAATGCAAGGGGAGTGAGCACTGGTGCAGAGGGAGAAAGGATTTCCAATTTTTTGTACAAGACATGGGAATTAAAACTAATTTACCGGACTTTATATGAGATGAAGACGAGTACTGATTTTTATTCAGTAATATCGGTAGAGACGTAGCAATGCTACGTCTCTACAAGTATCATTCATCATTCGATCCAGATAATTCGATCTCGATCTAAGAATCAGACTTGGGCTTGTATGTAGAAGCAACATGCAATTCTTTGAGTTGCTTGGGATCCACTTTCGAAGGTGCATCAGTAAGCATACAACCAGCTTGTTGCGTTTTGGGAAAAGCAATTACATCACGAATCGAATCTTCACCTGCTAGTAACATCACCAATCGATCCAAACCGTAGGCGATACCACCATGGGGAGGAGTACCATACTCAAATGCTTCCAATAAAAAGCCGAATTTATTACGAGCTTCTTCCTCAGAAAGACCAATTGCTTCAAACACTTGTTCTTGAACATCCCGTTGATAAATCCGCAAACTACCACCACCAACTTCAAAACCGTTGAAAACTAAGTCATAAGCTTGAGCGCGAGCAGTTTTCAAGTCATCAATATCATCGGGGTGGGGAGCAGTAAATGGATGGTGTAATGCTTCTAGGCGCTTCTCATCTGCATTCCACTCAAACATTGGAAAATCGGTAATCCACAACAAATTGATTTTTGCGGGATCGATTAACCTAAATTCCTTTGCCATGAACTGACGCAATCGATCTAAAGTTTTGTTAACTGTGGCAGTATCCCCAGCACCAAACAACAATAAATGACCGGGTTTTGCATCGGTGCGACGTAAAATTTCTTGTTTTTGTTCAGCGCTCAGATTATCTTTGATTGCTCCGATGGTATCAATTTCACCATTTTCCCTCACTCGAATATAAGCTAAGCCCCTTGCACCTGCTTCACTAGCTTCCTTGAAGACATCACCACCAGGTTTAATGCGGACATTAGAAATTTCATTACCCCCAGGAATCGGCAATATTTTGACAATTCCATTTTTAGCTACAGCTTCCCGAAATACCTTAAAACCGCAATCTTTAACGACATCGGAAACATCGACTAGTTCTAAATTAAAGCGCGTATCTGGTTTATCCGACCCATAACGATCCATCGCTTCAGCATGGGTGAGACGGGGGAAAGGTGACGGGAGGTCAATATCCTTAACGCTTTTAAAAATATGACCAACTAAATCTTCATTCAGTGCAATAATTTCTTCCGTAGACATGAAACTCATTTCCATGTCTAACTGGGTAAATTCCGGTTGTCTGTCAGCCCGCAAATCTTCATCGCGGAAACAACGGGCGATTTGATAGTATCTGTCACAACCCGATACCATCAATATTTGTTTGAAAAGCTGAGGAGATTGGGGTAAAGCAAACCATTCACCTGGGTTAGCACGACTGGGAAGAATATAATCCCGTGCACCTTCAGGGGTCGAACGAGTTAGTACGGGAGTTTCCACTTCTATGAAACCGGCTTTATCTTCAAGATAGCGGCGCATTGCTTTAACAACTTGATGGCGCAATTGAAGATTTTTTGCCATTCGTTCCCGACGCAAATCCAAGTAACGATATTTTAAACGCAACTCTTCCTTAACTGGTTCGCTATCAGCGGTAGAAACCTGAAACGGTAATTGTTTTCTAACAGCATTGAGTAACTCAATATGATCGGCGTAAATTTCTACTTCACCTGTCGGTAGACGGGGGTTAAGAGAGTCATCTGGACGTCGAGAAACTCTTCCTGTAACTTTTATCACGTACTCATTTCGCAGAGTATTCGCTTGTTCGTAGGAATCTGGGGTGCGTTGCGGATCGCTTACTATTTGGACAACGCCAGTGCGATCGCGTATATCTAAAAATATTACTCCTCCATGATCGCGGCGACGATCTACCCATCCGTACAAGGTTACGGTTTTATCAATATCTGACGCACGGAGTTCGCCGCAATAGTGAGTTCGCATAGGTATTAAATCTGAAGTCCTGGGGCTAGAAAATGCATGTTAATCTTAAAGCTTTTTGATTATCTAGCACCATATTAATTGTAAGTAATTTCTTGGTTGCTGTTAATTTGTCAATATATTTTTGTCAATATATTAAAGATGGTGAGTTACGGCGCGGCGATAAAGGCGATCTTAAAATAAAACACTCTCTTATGCGTCTAAAAATCTTTGTATATTAATGTTAATGACCATGTACAGTAAGGGGATAAGGTTGTATGGAAATAAGATTTCTCTTGTACGTCTAATAACCTTTGTATGTTAATTTTGGGGCGGTGCGTTACGGCGCGGCGATAAAGGTGACCTAAAAGAAATATTCCTCTTGCGCGCCTAACACACCCTACAGGTTTAAAGAGTTTTTACAAACAATAACAAACAATAATTTGCTCAAAACCCATTACCCATTACCCATTACTAATTATGACTTAGGACGTTCGCCTGTAAGTACATCCCATGCTGCTTGAGCTGCTGCTTGTAAGCGATCACCCAAATCTTGAACTTCCTTAAAAACTGAATCCCAATTTTTTTGGGCTTCTTGTTGAATCATGTCAAAAGCGTGTTCAATGCGATCGCGTTCAATAATTGGGTTATCTTCAATGGCTTGGCGCGCCTGACGCACTGCATTGAGATAAGTTTCACGAGTCAGGGTTCCAGCTGACTGTGCTTCGGCTTGGGCGCGTTTTTTGATAGCGTCAATTAATGCTTTTGTTTCGTTTTTTACATCATCACTTGCTCCAGCCATTTCTCGGTCGACCATTTCATTGGTTTGGGGAGTAACTTCTACAATTGCAGAGGATTCTTCAATATTTTTATCAGTCATGATTTTAGATTTCCTTCTTTAAAATTTAAATGAATCTATAAATTTAAGCAGACAGGGAAAGGAGAAAGCGAGAAAAACTAATACGAAAAATGTTCTTTCTTCTTTAAGAGTAGTCAGTAATTTCTTCTCTGTCCTCCATCGTTAGGCTATTGTTATTACGAATTGTTACCAATCCCCAGTCACCAATCCCCAACTAAATAGCCCTAAATCTTTTTTGTTCTATTTTTAATAATGCTTTAACTCTTTGCTCTGTAGATGGATGAGTTCTAAACAGATTACTTAAGAAATTACCAGAGAAAGGATTAATAATTAATAATGGTTCAAATGCAGGGTTAGCATCCATGGGTATTTGTCGTGCATTTGATTCTAGCCGTTGTAAAGCGCTAGCTAAAGCACGGGGATTACCTGTTAATTTCGCCGCACCAGCATCAGCGGAAAATTCACGGGTACGGGAAATCGCAAGCTGAATAACTGTAGCAGCAAGGGGAGCAAGGGTTATAGTCAGAATTGTTCCTAAGACATTTCCACCGCGATCGCTGTCGCGTCCGCCACCAAACCACAAGCTGTAACTTGCCATTTGTGCCACAAAGGATATTGCACCAGCAACCGTTGCAGATACTGCTTGAGTTAAAGTGTCACGATTAATAATATGAGTTAATTCGTGGGCAATTACACCTTCTAGTTCCTCTTCTGTAAGTGCATTCAAAATCCCTTGGGTAACTGCAACTGCAGCATGTTCGGGATCGCGCCCAGTTGCAAAAGCATTAGCACCGGAACTAGGAACAATGTATACACCAGGTGTGGGAATATTTGCTCGCTGCGAGAGTCTTTCAACCATGCGATAAAGCCCTGGTGCTTCTGCTTCCGTTACGGGTTGGGCGCGGTAGGCTGCTAAAGCAATTTTGTCTGACTGATACCACGAAACTAAGTTAGTAACTGCAGCAAAACCTATGCCGATTATTAAACCCATGGGTCCGCCAATTACGTAATAACCGATTGCAATTAGAAGACCGCTGAGTGCGGCTAACAAAGCAGCAGTTTTAAATTGATTTCCCATTATTGATATTCCTCTCCTTGTAATGCTTGCATTTGCTTTTGCAATCTTGCCCTACTCTTAGCATTACTCTTCGCATTTCGATTGTATCTACCCAAACTTGGATTTTCTGGGTAGGAAATGCTAATACCCAAGTACGGTTTTCCCGCTCTGTTTGTATCTATAGGAGAATTGTCTGTTGTTATGCTCCCCTTTGGTGATGAATTCAGGAGACAGACCACTAGAAACAGCAGACCAGGAAGAAAACTTTGGAGTGTTTGAAATGCTTCACACAAATAACATTGTAGAGACGCGACATGTCGCGTCTCTATCAACTAATTCAATCTTATTTTAACCGTATTGAGCTATAAAACCTTTTGCTCGTGACTCCTGAATCCCGGTTAATACTCCTAAATCATCATTACGCGCTAAAGTACTTAGCTACGGGATGATAAGTAATAATCGCCGTTGTGGACTGTTCTGGATAAATCTGTTCGCTTTCATCCATATACAGATTAATTCTGTCAGTTTCCAGCAACTCTAATTGCTTATACTGGTCTTGGATATTCGGACAAGCCGGGTAGCCAAAACTGTAACGGGAACCACGATACCTTTGCGCCAAAGTATCCCGAATATTATCCGGTTCTTCTGCGCCAAAGCCTAATTCCCGACGAATGCGGGCGTGAGTCCATTCAGCTAAAGCTTCTGCAACTTGTACCGCCACACCATGAAAATAAAGATAATCGGTATATTGATTATCTGCGAACAGTTTTTGAGCAAATTCCGTAGCAATTTCTCCCACAGTCACTGCTTGCATGGGAAATACATCAATTATTCCCGATTCTTTCGGGGCAAAGAAATCTGCAATACACAATCTCCGCAAGGACTTTTGTCTGGGGAACTCAAAACTTGCCCTTAATTGTGCATCCTTTGTATCTTTACGACTGATTATTTCCTCATCATAAATGTGCAATGTATTCCCCTGGGTTTGACAAGGAAAGTATCCATATATTACCTGGGGATGTAACAAGTTTTCTGCAACAATTCGCTGCTTCCAATTTTCTAAAATTGGATATACTTTCTCTTGTAAGAAAACCTGATACTCTTCCTTCGATTGATCTTTGGGTTTTCTAAACTGCCATTGTCCGGCAATCAAAGCTTGTAAATCTAAGTACCAAAATATCTCTTCGATGGGAATATCCTCACCTTGAAGCCATCTTGTACCCCAGAAAGGTGGTGTGGGACGTTCGATATTTACATCAACTGCTTCAGAACGGCGGGTATCAATAACCTGTGGTTCTTTAGGTGCTTTTTTCTTTGCGGATTTTTCTCCCCCTGCTGACTGATGACGATTTTGAGTAGCTTCTCCTTCGCTAAATTCATCTAAGAATCCTTTCGCATCATCCCACTTATTAGCAGCTTTGGCTGGCATTAATTTATCCATGAAGTGTAAATCGGAGAATGCATCTTTCCCGTAAATCACCTTACCGTTATAGGTATTTTGGCAATCTTCATGAACAAACTTAGGAGTTAGCGCCGCACCACCTAAAATTACCGGAACGGTAATTCCTTTCTCGTTGAATACGTTTAAGTTTTCTTTCATGAAGGCGGTGGATTTTACCAACAAACCACTCATGGCAATACAGTCAGGGTTATGCTTATTATAAGCGTCAATGATATTTTCCACTGGCTGTTTAATACCCAGGTTAATTACCCGGTAACCATTGTTGGATAAAATAATATCTACCAGGTTTTTACCAATGTCGTGAACGTCGCCTTTTACCGTAGCGATCGCAAAAGTTCCTTTGGCACTATTACCATTTTCTGATTTTTCCATGTGCGGTTCCAAGAAAGCAACCGCCGCTTTCATGGTTTCGGCTGACTGCAACACGAAGGGTAACTGCATTTGTCCAGAACCGAACAATTCGCCCACTACTTTCATCCCATCCAATAGATAGACATTAACAATATCTAAAGGTGGATATTTTCCCATTGCTTCGGTGAGTGCTTCCTCCAAACCAATGCGTTCGCCGTCGATTATATGCTGCTTCAGACGTTCTTCAATGGGTAGACTAACATCAACACCTTTATCACGCTTGGCGCTTACCCCTTCAAACATTGTGGTTAGTTCGCCCAAGGGATCAAATACGCAGACATCTCCTTCAAATTTACGTTCGTCGTAAATCAATTGGCGACATATCTCTTGATGTTTCTCCTCAATCTTAGAAATTGGTAATATTTTGTTTGCACTGACAATAGCTGCATCCATCCCTGCAGCCATACACTCATGCAAAAACATGGAATTGAGAACTATTCGTGCTGCGGGGTTTAAACCAAAGGAAACGTTAGAAATACCCAAAACAACGTGACATCCAGGTAATTCTTGACGAATGCGACTGATTGCTTCAATAGTTGCTTTACCATTTTCTCTGTCTTCTTCAATCCCGGTGGAAATTGGTAATGCTAAAGTGTCAAAGAAAATCTCATGGGCAGGGATACCGTATTCTAAGGCTTGGCGATATGCGCGTTGGGCAATTTCAAATTTCTTGTCAGCAGTCCGCGCCATTCCATCTTCATCAATGGTACCAATTACAACACCTGCACCATATTTCTTCGCTAATTCCAAGACCTTCAAGAAACGGGGTTCCCCATCTTCGTAGTTGGTGGAATTAAGTAAACATTTACCCCCAGCGACTTTTAAACCCGCCTCCATTTTTTCCCATTCGGTGGAGTCCAACATTAAAGGTAAAGTTACATTATTAACTAGACGGGAAACCAATTCGTGCATATCTCGCACACCATCGCGTCCCACATAGTCAACGTTCACATCCAAGATGTGGGCTCCTTCTTTCACCTGGGATCTTCCCATGGAAACTAAGCCGTTCCAGTCCTCATCGTTGAGCATTGTCCGACATTTCTTGGAACCACTAGCGTTCAGTCGCTCGCCAATAATCAAAAAGGAATTATCTTGATCGTAAGGTTGAATACTGTAAATCGAAGAAGCCGCAGCTTCTAATTGTGGTTCTCGAATTTTCGGCTTTAAACCCCCAGCAATTTCAGCTAAGGCTTGGATATGTTCTGGACGTGTCCCACAGCAACCCCCAATCACTTGGACACCTAGATCTTCGATAAAATGCATTAAGTGCATCTTCAATTCCGTTGGCGTTAACTTGTAGTGTGCTTGACCGCCAACGTTTTCCGGTAAACCTGCATTAGGAATACAAGAAACAATAAATGGTGAATGTTCCGACAAGTACTTAATGTGCGGTTTCATCAGGTCTGGACCGGTCGCACAGTTCAAACCAAGGATGTCAATTTGGTAGCGTTCTAAAATTGTCACTACGGCGCTAATTTCCGTACCCACCAACATTGTCCCCATTGTTTCCATTGTTACAGAAACCATCAAAGGACGGCGATCGCCTTTTTTCGCGAACACCTCTTCTATTGCGTTCAAAGCTGCTTTAATTTGCAGCACATCTTGACAGGTTTCGACAATAAATAAATCTACCCCACCATCAAACAAAGCTTCTGCTTGTTCGATATATGCAGTCTTTAATGTGTCGAAATCAATGTGACCTAATGTTGGTAACTTGGTTCCCGGTCCCATTGAACCTGCAACAAAACGAGGTTTTTCTGGAGTCGAAAACTCATTTGCAACCCGCTTCGCTAATTGAGCTGCAGTTTTATTTAAGTAATAAGCCTGATCCGCTAAGTCATATTCAGCTAATACAATGGATGTACCGCCAAAGGTATCGGTTTCAATGATATCTGCTCCAGCAGACAGGAAACCTCTATGAACCTTCTCTACGGCTTCTGGCTTGGTGTGGACGAGATATTCGTTACAACCTTCGTATTCCGCACCGCCAAAGTCTTCTGCTGTTAGATTTTGAACTTGAAGGTTTGTTCCCATCGCCCCATCAAAAACTAACACGGGATGTTTTGGACTATTCAAGTGTTCGAGGAAAGGATAAGCCATATTCTTGCACTAAGAAAGCTGATTTCGAGAAAGGATCTTTTACTATTTTCCTGAATTTCGGTCGTTATATTTCGTATTAGTGAATAAAATTACAGATGTTTTTTGATTTTATATTCAATTTATCAAGCAGAATGAAACCTATAAATGCTCACAGCCAAAAAAAATAACTTAAAATCATCAATTTTTTTCGGAAGAGTAATTTTGAAAACGAATATAGGTTGTATTGGATTGGGATTATGGGTGGAATCTGAAACGCAAGAAAAACCTTGAGGCTTAAAAATATAGTGTAACTTATTTAACTTGTAACCTTGTCTGGTGATTCTTTTAAGTTGGGTCAAAGATCGCCCATATAAGCTAAGGTTGGATAATATTGAAGCAACGATTTTATAAGCCGTAGAGGCATAAACATAACAGATACAGAAGGTTAAGTAAAAATAATAGGCTCGTCAGAGTAATATTAAGGACTATGCTCAAATGAATTTGTAAATCGATCATAAAAAAACTTTGTCTATTTTACCCCTACAAGTTAAGGCGATGTTGTCTTTGTTATGGGAATTTAGGTGCTGCGATTTTAACTTAAGTTTATTGCTCTTGGGTAAATACATCTAAATACTTCTTGACTAAATACGGATTTTATGTGAATAAACAATAATAATATTTTTTTGTTTAACTTGTTTCTTCAAGCGTTTGAGAACAAATAGGCAAAGTAGAAGGAAAAGATATTAAGTGAGGTCTTGTACCCGTTTTAGGGCAAAACCGAGCATAGAATAACTTGCTCAACATCTTCAACTTTTATGATTTCTTCCTTCTGTATTTTGTAACTCAATTTGTCCTTAGGACTTCGTCAAAATTACAACCGAAATCATTGTCAATAATTACAGTCGAATCTGTCAGTATTTTGGATGTCTTATTCGCCAGATGCAAACACAATTTACTCCCAAAAAACTTCCCTGTGATTTCAAGTCAGGAGAAATTTTGAGAGTGAAATAATTGTAGTGCAGTTATGCCTTCTGATTTATTTTATATTACGTTCAAAATAGTACTGGCTTTCAACCTGTCCTACTTAACAATATAAGAAATCAACCAACTTTTAAATAGTAAATTACTTAATATCGAGATAAAGATATTAATAAGTTTGTTTATAATTTCGGTTGTAGTTGATTTTTGATAACTTATGAATCAGTAACCCAGATTATTTTATACAGCATCAGTGTTTATTGGGACATTTAAACTTAAAGTAAAACTTAAGTAAAATATATTTATTATTATCATACCCAGAACTATCCTGTCCTCAGGCTAAACTCTCGTTTTTATTGAATATTTTATTAATAAAAAGTGAAAAAATATTAATTAATCTAATTTTTAATTAACGATGAAAGCTATGTTTTAAAAAGCATCAAAACTAATTCATTAATTCTTCCTAAATAAAGATTGGGTAAAGCGGCTAAGAGGCATAGGATATGCGGTTAAAATAGGATTATCGATTAATTCCGTTTTTAAATCGATTGTATATAATCCAATAAAACTAATAAATGCAAAATTCATTCAGTACAAAATTAATTGATTTAGTGGCGAAGAGAGGAGATAAAAAAAAGGCTTCTCCTCCAATGCATAAAATAAACAAAAATAATTTAAATCAACTTGTAATCAATATTTTCAAAACCCTAAACATTGATGAGATGTGTAATGCTTTACTCAACAAAAACCATGTAATATTAATTCATTTTAATGATGTTCTATTTATTCCGGGAGAAAATCGTCTCATGCAACAAATATATGTTCAGCTATCTGCTAAACTAACCAAAGCTTTTAGAATATGCTTTCAAGCATTGTTTAATTTTTTCTCACAAGAGATTTTTTGCGAGAAAAAAATTAGCTTTCAATTTAGGTGATTTTGGTGATTGAATGGCGAGAAAAAGTTATTTGCTTGACACTTATTAATTAGGGATAAAGTTCTGATTTACAGTCAAATTTTCTCGCGTGGTTTGAATTGTTTCTTTAACACGTGTAAACAATAAACCCTTTTGTAAACACTAATTACTTCACCGGATGAATCATCTATCTGAATTTAGATGATAAAATTCTTTTCACCATGATTTCGATTATTAAATAAACAATATTGCTTTTTATTGTTTATTTGAAGTAATCTAGTAGACAATTTTCATTTTTTATTACTTGATTACATGGACTCAATGACATCAACATACGGTAATGTACATAATAAAATGACAAATAAGAAATGGGCGGTCAAACGTATAACTGTGAACTTAGCAGCACAAGAAGCAGAAAAGTTAGAAAAGTATTGTCAACAGACGGGTAGACCCGCAACCGACGTAATTAGAGAACTAATTCGTAGCTTACCTGTTGCTGAGGACGCGAAATAAATTTATCTCATACAGACTAGTATCCCCAGACTACAATCATTACGTGTTGTATCGCCTTGTGTTAATAGGGGATAAAATGACACACATAAAGTTTGTAGAAGCATAGCACCGCTGTGCTTCTAAATCTTCCCAACATCAGTTATTCAAGAATTTCCATCCTCATATTTGGTGTTGTGGAAAAGCTAGAAATTAAGTTACATAAAATACATTAATGTAGCAAATATCGCAACGCCAAAAAAATAACATATTGTCGAAAATTTACTTGTTTTTCTTGTCCCTTTCTAAAATTTCTAGGAAGGGACTTGTAATGAAAAATGTCAGTACAACAAAATAACTGGTAAAGTTCTTTGGGTGGTGCTAATCTTATTACGCGAAGACAGTTACAATTTGTAAAGAAACTGAGTAATTACAAGATTGAATGCGTGTTGCAATAGTAGGTGCAGGGCTAGCAGGACTAGTAACTGCGATGGATTTAGTTGATGCGGGGTGTGAGGTCAGTATTTTTGAATCACGTCCTTTTGTGGGTGGAAAAGTTGGAAGTTGGGTTGATAAAGATGGTAACCACATAGAAATGGGGTTGCACGTTTTTTTTGGGTGCTATTACCAACTGTTCGAGTTAATGGAAAGAGTTGGAGCGATAGAGCATCTTCGTATTAAGGAACATACCCATACTTTTATTAATAAGGGTGGAAAAACTGGAGAGTTAGATTTTCGTTTTATCACCGGTGCACCTTTTAATGGGTTGAAAGCGTTTTTTACCACTTCTCAACTTTCCTTGTTGGATAAGGTAAGAAATTCCATGGCTTTGGCTACAAGTCCTGTAGTTCGGGGTTTAGTGGACTTTCAAGGTGCGATGAAAAACATCCGAGACTTGGATAAAATTAGTTTTGCTGACTGGTTTCGTTCCCATGGCGGTAATAACAGTAGCATTAAGCGGATGTGGGATCCCATCGCTTATGCTTTGGGTTTTATTGATTGTGAAAACATGTCGGCTCGATGTATGCTGACAATTTTTCAATTATTTGCAGTGAGAACTGAAGCTTCCAAGTTAAGGATGTTAGAAGGTTCACCCCATGAATATCTGCTTAAACCCATAGTTAAATATCTCGAAGCAAGAAATACAAAGATTTATACGCGTCAACAGATACGAGAAATTAAGTTTATTGAGAAAGAAGGAACAACCCAAGTAACTGGTTTGCTTGTAGCGAATGGGGATACAGAGGAAACTGTGACAGCTGATGCTTATGTTGCAGCTTGCGATGTACCGGGAATTAAAAGACTTTTGCCTTCCCAATGGCGTCGCTGGTCGGAGTTTGACAATATATATAAATTAGATACAGTACCAGTTGCAACGGTGCAATTACGGTTTGATGGTTGGGTTAGCGAACTTAAAGATCCCCAAAAACGCAAGCAATTAGAACATGCAGCAGGAATTGACAATTTACTTTATACACCGGATGCTGATTTTTCTTGTTTTGCGGATTTAGCTTTGACCAGTCCAAGTGATTATTATCGTCAAGGTCAGGGTTCCCTATTACAGTTAGTCTTAACTCCAGGAGATCCTTTCATTAAGAAGAGCAATGAAGAAATTGCTCAACACGTCCTCAAGCAAGTACATGAATTATTCCCGTCTTCACGGGAACTGAATATGACTTGGTACAATGTGGTGAAGTTAGCCCAGTCCTTATATCGGGAAGCTCCGGGAATGGATGTTTACCGTCCCGACCAGAAAACACCGGTTGCAAATTTCTTTTTAGCAGGAAGTTATACGCAGCAGGACTATATTGATAGTATGGAAGGAGCTACACTTTCTGGTAGACGCGCAGCAAAAGTGATTTTGGAAACTGTAAAGCAATAGTTTTCTTAAGGGTTTTTCCGAGGAATAAATTTGCCAAATAAGGCTTTGCCGACGCCGCAGGCTCTGCCTTATGGGCTAAATATTGATTGCATCATGCGGTAGCATTATAGACATAAAGGATACAAAAAATGTCGGACTGGCTAGAGCATAGCGTGCAGGTTGAGGTTGATGCTCCTATTGATTTAGTTTGGAGTCTGTGGTCGGACTTAGAGCAAATGCCACGTTGGATGAAGTGGATTGATTCTGTGAAAATACCGGAAGACGATCCAGATATATCTTTATGGACACTTAGTAGTAGTGGTTTTGAATTTACTTGGAAGTCTCGGATTACTAAAGTTATTACCAATCAAATTATTCAGTGGGAATCTGTTGATGGTTTACCCAATCGGGGAGCAATTCGTTTTTACGATCGCAAGGAAAGCAGTATTGTTAAACTGACTGTTGCCTATGATATTCCCGGTATTGTGGGCAGAATTATGGATAACTTATTTTTGGGAAGAATTGTAGAATCAACGATTCAAGCAGATTTAGAGCGGTTTCGGGAATATGCTTTGAAGACGCAGAATAATTTAAATTAGTAATCACATGAGACGTTTCGGTGAAGCGTCTCCATATTATTAATGAGTAGCGATTTACAAATTAAATTTATTTATATTACCTGCTCATCTCAATAAATATCATTCGAAAAATAATGTCAAACTGGCTAGAACACAGCGGACAGATTGAAGTTAACGCTCCAATGGATTTAGTTTGGGATTTGTGGTCGGATCTGGGGCAAATGACACGCTGGATGAAGTGGATTGATTCGGTGAAAATATCCGAAGATAATCCAGATATATCGTTATGGAAACTTCGTAGCGGTACTTTTGAGTTTACTTGGAAAACTCGGATTATTAAAGTAGTTACCCATCAGATTATTCAATGCGAATCAGTTGATGGTCTACCAAATCGCGCAACTGTAAGATTCTACGATCGCAAAAATAGTAGCATTATCAAACTCACTATTGCTTATGCCATTCCTGGGGTATTGGGCAAAATAATGGATAATCTAATTTTGGGGAGAATTGTTGAATCAACTCTTCAAGCCGATTTAGAACGTTTTAAAAAATATGCTTTGCAGGTAAAAAGTTGATTTAGGTCAGGGAAAATAGCTTTAGAAGATGGGTGATTATTTTCACCACAAGGGGACAGGGAGTGAGTAATGAGTAATGGGTAATGAGTAATGGGTAATGAGTTACTACTTCTGACTTCTGTTTTGTAACACAAGAGATCAATTGCAAATTAGTTGAAATGCCATAACTTGTTGCGATTATTGGGTTATCAATGACAAACTACAAAATGACAAACTACAAAGTACCTTCTTCCGTCAGGATGCGGTTGATTACGAATTACGAATCATTTTGGGAAAATTATGACTATCCACGTCTTCGGTATCCGCCATCACGGTTCCGGTTCCGCACGTAGCCTGCGTCAAGCATTAGAAGAACTCCAACCAGATACCATCCTCATTGAAGGTCCACCGGACGCAGAACCTTTACTACCATTAATCGCTTCATCTGCAATGGAACCTCCGGTAGCATTATTAATTTATCAACCCGATCTACCTCAAGAAAGTGTTTACTACCCCTTTGCTGTATTTTCTCCAGAATGGCAAGCGATCCAGCATGGTTTAAGTAACAATATCCCCGTGGGGTTTATGGACTTACCCCAAACCCATCGTTTGGCGTTGAAGGCTAAAAAGGAAGAATTAAAAAAGGAAGAACTGCAAAAAAAAGAACTACAACCAGAATCTCCATCCCCTGAGGAGCTAGAAAATGAAGAATTAGAAAAGCTAGGTTCGCATCAAATCGATCCCGAACGCCTCGATTTAAATCAAGTCCAAATTCCTCCCGATCCCTTGTCCTTACTTGCAGAAGCTGCAGGCTACAGTGATGGTGAACGTTGGTGGGAGCATATGGTAGAAACTCGCAGCAATAGTGTCGATCTATTTGCAGCAATCTTGGAAGCCATGATAGCTGTACGCCAAGAATTACCACCTTCCCAAGACCCGATGGAAGCAAAGCGCGAAGCATATATGCGCAAAACTATCCGCCAAGCCCAGAAATCAGGTTTTGAACGTATTGCTGTGGTTTGTGGTGCTTGGCATGCCCCCGCACTTTCATCTATGCCCCCTGCTAAAGAAGATACGGCTTTACTGAAAGGATTACCGAAAACAAAGGTGGAAGTAACTTGGATCCCCTGGACTTACGGACGCTTGGCTTATAGTAGTGGCTATGGTGCAGGGATAGAGTCTCCTGGTTGGTATCACCATCTTTGGCAAGGTGGAACTAAGGAAAATAACAATTTCCAATCTTCTAATGTAAATGTGACAATTAGTTGGATGACGCGGGTTGCACGATTGTTGCGAGAACAAGACTTGGATGCTTCTTCTGCACATGTCATTGAAGCGGTACGCCTAGCAGAGTCTTTAGCGGCTTTGCGAAATCGTCCTTTACCTGGCTTACCGGAATTAAATGAGGCGACACAGACAGTACTATGTTTCGGTAGTAGTTTACCGATGCAACTAATTCACGACAAATTAATTGTTGGGGAATGTCTGGGTAAAGTCCCGGAAGAAACACCGATGGTACCGTTACAAAAAGACCTCACTCGCCAACAAAAACGCTTACGAATACCACCTCAACCCACTGAAAAAACCTACGATTTAGATCTACGCAAAGAAAATGATCTGGCGCGATCGCACCTACTCCATCGTCTAAATTTACTGGATATCCCTTGGGGGAAATTTCAACAAAGTTACGGTAAGAAAGGTACTTTTCATGAATATTGGAACTTAATTTGGCACCCGGAATTTGCCGTTAACCTAATTGAGGCTGGGATTTGGGGTAATACAATTCGCGATGCAGCAGCAGCAAAGGCTTGCGATAGAGCAAATAATGCTGAAGAGTTACCGGTACTCACAGACTTGTTAGATAAAGTTATTTTGTCTGATTTACCAGATGCTGTTAATCACTTGATGTCCTGTTTAGAAAATGCTGCAGCTTTGGCTAGTGATGTAACTCACTTAATGGCTGCGTTACCGCCATTAGCGAATGTAATGCGTTATGGAAACGTCCGTCAAACAGACACAACTACGATTGCGCATGTGGTGGATGGCTTAGTTGCAAGAATTTGTATTGGTTTACCTGCTGCTTGCAGTTCTTTAGACGATGATGCAGCAGTTGCAATGTATGAGAATCTAATGAAGGTTAACGGTGCTATTGGTATATTGCAAAATCAAGAGCATGTTAATTCTTGGCAACAAGTTTTAGTTCAAATGGTTGACAACCCTAATTTACACGGTTTAATAGCTGGACGTTGCTGTCGTTTGTTACTTGATGCTGATGTGTTTGAAGCGAGGGAATCTGCACGTCGGATGGGTTTAGCACTTTCAGTAGCTACAGAACCACCCCAAGCAGCTGCATGGGTAGAAGGTTTTCTTAAGGGTAGCGGTTTATTGGTATTACATGATGATAATCTTTGGCAGGTTATTGACGATTGGGTAACCCAATTACCTGAAGAAACTTTTATTAATTTACTACCATTATTGAGACGTACTTTTGCAACCTTCACCCAACCAGAACGACGTCAAATGGGCGAACGGGTGAGAAGAGGAACTACTGGTAAAGATAAATCTGTGACAACAGACAACAATGACTTTAGTGAAGAGAATGCTGTTGTTGTTTTACCTATTATTAAACAATTGTTGGGAGTTTGAAAAGTAATGAGTAATGAGTAATAAGTAACAAGTAATAAGTAATGAGTAATAAGTAATGAGTAATGAGTAATGAGTAATGAGTAACTGATTTTCGAATACAACACGAACACTAATAAGTGAAAGAATTAAATGAAAAAATTAAAGTCAAACTTGAAATATTAGGAATCTTAAAAACTAACAAAAACCACCCGAAATAAGTTAGTTTAAAGGTCTTAAGCCTTGTGCTGTGGCAATAACTTTATTATTCTGACGAACTATTAATGTTGATGGAGAAACAGAATGATGACCATTTTTAGAATTAATTCTGCCTTTGACAACATAATCTCGATCGCTATTTTTCCAAACAATAGTGCATTCTCCCTCACGACAATTAACTTTACCACCCCTTAATCTGATGCATCGTCCCCCAGAATTACATCCATAATAAGTAAGATTGCCAGTATTATTCATGCCGTCCCAAGAATTCTGACCGCCGATCGCGATCGTCCACTGACCATTAGTAAAAGTCACAACATCGGGGATCTTGTTGCTTTGTGTCGCAGCATTAGGCAAAATATCCATTTTGGTAATTAAAGATTCCTCTTTGGTCTTACCACAGGGTTCATTACTCTCGCAGTCGTTAACTTTAACTGTTTCATAAGTTAAATTAACTTTTTTCGACAAGAACTTTTCTCCTTGGGCGCAGATATCGAAGGTTGCACCCAATTCTTGCTTGATTCCTCCCTGATCCAAAATGCTGACGTAACACTTCAGATCTCCCTGAATCATGCTTCTGATGGTTGCAACTTTTGGTTTTCCATCTCTAGTTTTCTGGATAATATTAGTTTCAGGTACTGAGAATGAACTATTTGTAGTGGAAGCAATTGGCTCAGGGCTGACAACTCTATTATCCCAGAATTTGTTATGAATGCCCTCACAACCAACTAAAGAAAAGGAGGTAAGCAATAATGTGGTGGAGATTATTTTTTTCATTAAAACCTCTTGAATAAAACTCCAATAAATTAAAGTCCAAACAGATAAATTCCAAAAAATTAAGTCTTAAAAAAGCAAACCCCAAAAAAGTTATAGCGCTACGCGCAAGTAAAAAGTAAAAAGTAAAAAGTAAAAAGCCTAATACGTATGGCTTTTAGGGTTAATACATGTCCTAACGTAACTTCGTAGTGCTATAACCCCGAAAATAACGATTCCATCTATTTTTTGACATAACTGAACTCAGGGTAATACAAAAAGTGTTCTTCCCAACATATATCTTGCGTGTGATTCATGAATAAACAAAATAAGTTGATATCAGCTAAAGAAAAAGGATGATAATTTCTAATCAAATAAACTTAATTCCATTTCCATTGATTTAGCTAACAAGAGTAACCATAGAGAAAATAGTTCCTTAAAAAACTTAAGATGAGAATTGATAATCTTTGCAGGGGAAAAATTTATCATCTTAAATACCTCTGAAAACAAGTTATGGTGTTATATGGAAGTCAAAATAGCTTTGCTAACAAAACAGACTGCGTCCGTAAGGTGACCAAAATTTTACTAGTCATAGGTTTTCGCATTCATAAATGTGTCAACCTAGTTACGTAGTGATATGTATTGTGTTTCAAGTTATTACAACAAGCTCAATGTACCGTTAGCAAAGACATAGTAATATAAGCTTTTCATATAGCAGTCAGAGTTTCTGTAGTGAACTGCTAACTGATAAATTAAACATTTAATTGATTTTTAGTATTAATATTTGGTATTTTCCAATTAATTTCCGGCTTACCTAACTGCAATAAAGCCTGATTAATTGCTGAAAAGGGTTTACTACCAAAGAAACCATTGCGTGCAGAAAGCGGTGAAGGGTGCGCTGATTGAATCACTATATGTCGGTTTGTGTCAATCAATTTAAGTTTCTTTTTGGCGTATCCACCCCACAGAACGAATACAACTGGATCTGGTTTTTCATTGACTTTTGCGATCGCAGCATCGGTAAACTGTTCCCAACCCTTATTTTTATGGGAGTTTGGTGTATGCGCCCGTACCGTCAAAACAGCGTTTAACATGAGGATACCTTGTTTTGCCCAAGTAACGAGAAATCCATGTTCCGGAGTCGGAACCACCAAGTCAGAATGAAGCTCTTTGAAGATATTAACCAATGATGGGGGTGGTTTTATTCCGGGCTTAACGGAAAAGCAAAGCCCATGAGCTTGATTATGATTATGGTATGGATCTTGTCCCAGTAACAGCACATTGACATTTTCGTAAGGTGTCAGTTCAAAAGCTGAAAATATGTCTTCCTCTGCGGGAAAAATAGTCTGGGTTTCTCGTTCTTCGGCTAAAAAATTTTGAAGTTGCTGAAAATAAGGCTTTTCCAGTTCTTCAACTAATATATGTTCCCAAGATTTGGGAAGTGCAGGAAGTGTCATCTCAATTTTTGATACGGGATTTTAGATTTTTAATCGCAATTAGCAATTACCCCTTCCCATCGTCAACTTTAATCTAGAGCAGGTAAATTTTGCTCCGTTACTGATCTACGTTGAACAACATCAATTTCAGAAAAAAGATTTTTTCCACCTGATTCATAAAAAATTAATACAGTGTTTTGGTTTTTTTGATGGCTCCCAATTACTCTATCAATTTTCTTTATTACCTCAGTATAACCATTTCCAGAAACATCAGAAACAGCAATTGTTTTTTTATCGCGAGAGTCTAAACGTTTATCATTGTTAGTGTCTTCTATGACTAATGTGTACCAAATTCCGTTTACTTTATTAATATTTGTTTGTGTATTTCTTTCTACCACATTGTTTGCATTAAGGAATAAAAAATCATTTTTTGTTAATAACTTTTTGGCTGACTTATCGTTACCATTGAAAAACAAATAATTACGAATGCTATTTGCGCTTTTGTCGTAGTATGAGTGGCGATAGTTTTGTTGAGAACCGATTGGTGCCATTAAGTAAGGAGTTCCACTGAGTGGTTTGAAGTTACTTAAGCTCACCTTGACTTCAACGTCGCTTGTTTGCTCTTGTCTTACTGAGTTATAGACATTACGCTCTCGAGAAATATCTCGGAACATGTAATAGCCAACATAGCCGAATACGGCTAGCATTACTAAACCAAGAAAAAAGAATAGTAAAATATTTACAGATTTCAGCCAACGGAATAAAGGCGATTCACTCATTTTTAAGATGTAATGCTGTAAGTATTATTTATAACTTGTATTCAAAAAATCAGAGGTTTTATCCTCATGAGTCTACTTAACTACAATTTATTGCGAGCGTTATCCAGAAATTTGCCTAATTATTCACTATTTTTAAAGATTTTGAACTATTATCGCTGCGCGGAAGTCATTAGAGGATGTTTGGAAAGTAGAGCTTATTACCCAATATCATTATTGAGATCCCCCAACCTCCTTAAAAAGTGGGCAAAAGTCCCTCAATAATTAATGAAAAAACAGACAGCAAATGATACCAGTTTGGAAAAACAATGAGACAAATAAATTTTTGTAGAGACGCGACATGTCGCGTCTCTACGGGTTAATCTGTTGCAATGATTTATTGAATTGGTATTATTTACCAACTTCACTAAGAAATGTGGATGAAATAAAGTGCAAAAGTACGGTGCTGTTAGCATCGCGTAACGCACCATTCCAAATTTCAGAATTACAGGTTATTAAATTCTCATCCCTAAAAATTTTTCATATTGGGAGTTATAGTAAGTACTCATAAAATCTATAGTTATACAAAATATATATATCAATCATATTTGATTTGTGAACAGATAAATCTCGTAGAGACGCGACATGTCGCGTCTCTAATTAATTCTCATAAATGATTTAGGATTACTATAGTTATAAATTTATGTGGTGCTAAAGCACAAATGCGATCACTTATTTCTCAGGCTTTTTTTCAGAAGTAGAATTATTAATTGGTGTTTCTTCAGGAATTAAACTATTTAATTGATTGACATGTTTTAAAATTTGTCGCCGTTGTTTTTCTAAGTTAACTGCAACATTAATATTAGTTTGAGAAATATTCTTTTGTAATGAAGATATTTTATTGATATCTAAAGTACCACTATTATCTTTAACTTGACCTAAAGCGGTAGATGCTTCTTGTAAACTAGTGTTTGCAGTACCAAAATTACGTTGATCTAAATCAACAGCTGAATGATATAGCGCAGCTCGTGCTTGCATTAAATAGGCGTAATTTCCTACAGCTTCAAGTTGACTTTGAGTTTGTTGTAACTCCTGTCGAACGGACTTGATTTCTTCGTCTTCCACTGAAACATGGGAACGTCCTTGCCACCAACCAATACCATAAATTGCAGCGCCAGTTACAATGGTTGCACCTATACCAATGAGAATTAGTTTGATTTTGGGAAATGTTAGTGTTTTATTTGTTTCTACTGTATCGCTCATTTGTATTTACCTAAATTTTTGCCAGATACACCACACCATCTTATTCTTATGGCAAATCTGAACTCCTCACCTATGATTATCTCAAGGATACAGTAGAAAAGTATGTCGTAAATTAGACTCTGTTAAATCTTACAGGACTTACGCAAAGAAGATTTGTCATTGCGACCGAAACGCAGTGTAGGGTTAGCGGAGCGTCTCCGTTTAGGAGATAGCAATCTCAGAGCTTTTGCGTTAGCGCAGCGTGTCCGCAGGACATATACGTCGATATTCTCTTATGCTCCCGATGCAATACTTACACAGGATAACACTATTTAAGTTCATTTGTACTATTTGCCTGACTGTAATTGCAAAACCCAGCGGCGAAATAGTTCCACGATGATATACCAACGTCCTTCAGTTTCTTGAATTACATCATGACGTTTAAGGGTGTTGAGGGCTTCTTGTACACTTTCGTCGTCAATATTCTCTGTAGAGACGTACCATGGTACGTCTCTACATGATGTAATGTTTCCACAATTTAATCCTCTGGGATGAGGCGCTAATATTTTTAGTATCATTTGTTGTCCAGGTGCACCTTGAGCAGCTTGACTCCAGACCCCATCAAAGTAATAGCGTCCCCGTTTGAAGAATTGAGGATCGTTGATGACAGCTTCGACTTCTTCCACAGTAAAAATTGGATCGCGCTTGCGTCCCATTTCAAATACTTGGTCATTGTAGCGACGAACAAGCTGAAACCCGATCAATTGGACTAAATATGGTTGTCCGTGGGTTAAATCATAGATTTTATCTAGGGCTTCCGGGGTGTAGTCTAGAGGGAAATCTTCCTGTAGAGACGTACCATGGTACGTCTTTTCTGTATCTGATGACTGATGACGCGTTTCCACATCTAACAATTGCACAGGATTAGCTAAAATCTGCTTGGTTGCTGCACGTCCCATAAAACCAACATGGATGGGAATTACACTGACAAAGAAGGGCTGAAAATAATCTGCTGTCATCTCCTCCAAGGTGTGCAAACCAGCAAAAGCAAAAGCTACTTGGGAATTCATTTGCACCAATCCCCGCAAATAACCCATAAAGTCTTGGGGTATTTCTCCAGCTGCAATCAGTTCTTCAATTTTCTCAAATTCGTCTAAAGCAATAATTAAACCCTGTAGAGACGTACCATGGTACGTCTCTGCAATTTGTTTTAAATAACGTTCAAAGGTACGGTAGGGAATTTGCAACAATTTATAGTCATCTGGGGGAGGAACATTCACCACGTCAGAAACAGCATCACATATCGCCATTAATACTTCACCCACTCCCTCAGAAATGTTGCCAGCATTTAACATGTTCACATAGGCGACTTTGACACCTGAACCTACTGAGTTAGCTGTGTTCCGTAAGATGGAAGTCTTACCCATGCGCCTGTGACCGTAAATAACTACAGACTGCAATTGCTCGCCCGTCACCCAAAGTTCTTCTAGCTCTCTCATCACATCTTCTCTTCCCACAAAGCGATCGCCTAAAACTGGATCGCCAATAATATAGGGATTGCGGACAGGTTTGGTGATGGAAACTTCTCCAACTTCACCAGCAATTTGTAGTAAAGCTTTTTGCCAATTTTGTGCGATATCAATGATGAGTCCCCGTTCTGCTTGGGGTAAGGTATCGGAATTATTGAGGATATTGGTAAGTTCTCCTTGGGCGCGGTTGAGAGCAAAGGCGCGAGTCGCACGGGATACACTGCGTTGTACTAGTTGAATATCTTCGATAACACGATGCAGCTTAGAAATTGCTTCCCAAGTTTTTGGGCGTAAAAGGGCTTTTTGAGACGATTGTAGAAACGTTTGACCTTGTGATAATTGTAGAGACGTTGCATGCAACGTCTCTACAGGAATATTGGTAATATCATCAAAATTTTTAGCCTCATGAAATATTGCAAGATTGTGGCTGAGGGCGTACATTTCCTCTCCATAAAGGATAGGACGTACAACAGTAAAAGCTTTTTCTGCTTTGGCTGGTTTTTTTTCGTGGAGGTACCAAAAACCGGCTGCTGTTGCACGGGCTGGGGTGTCTAAGCGTATTTTTGGATTTTCTGAAATTAGTACTTCCCTTAGAGTCACTGAAGTAGATTGCACAAGTTTCCAATCAAAGGGATCTTCGGCTAGTTTAGAAACATACCAAATAATTTGTTCGGATGGTATTTTACTAAGTACTTGATTAATTGCTTTAAGAACAGGAATGAATTGTAAGGTGTAAGCAAGCAGCTGATTAGCATTATGTAAACCTGTTTCCCAATCGTGTTGCAGGTATTTTTTTAAGCGAACAGAAAGGTAAGGTAGGGGTAGCGAAGTAGGACGTAAAAAAAGTAAGCTACCTCTTTGAAGATATCGGATATTGAAGGATAAACCAATCAACCAACTTTCTGGACGTAGAATCACCACGCCAAAAGTTAGGGCTAAAATCATGCTTTCCGCCACAATCCCCGTCAGGTCTAAAAACGGGATAAAAAACCGGGTAAACATCAGACCTAAAGCGACGCTAAAAGTTAGGTTCACAACCATGTCCCTCCTCAAGCTAAAAGCCATGCTTGCCAAGCCCTGCACACCACAAGCCAGTCTAAAAACTACGCCTCCCGCTATGCTAAAAGCTATACTGAAAGCCACGTCTCTTACCGGGGGGTCAAAAGCTAAGCCTCCCGCCATACCAAAAGCTAAACTAACAGCTACGCCCCCCGCCACGCCAAAAACCAGCATAAAAGCTACGCCAAAAGCTACACCCCCTGCCACGTTTAACCAATCAATATAAACACCCATGGACTGTAGAATTACACTCAAAATCAATGGTGTTATACCTGATAACATCAACCCTTGGAGAGACAAATTACGCTTAATAGCATTTTGTTGCAGTAACTCCCATCCCTTACGCCAATTCATTTCTTTTGGAGAAATATACCCACCGCCAAAAGTATCCACATACCACCGCAAAGCTTGGGGAAAATAAAATACCCAATACAACAGACGCAGATAATCTAACGGATTCCACAGGGAGAGCGGGCGTTTTAGTTTTGGTGCTAAATCTAAGCGAGGTACGGGGTTTTCTTGGGTCATTTTTGGCTTTCCGTTATTCTATGATTATTGGAAATTTCGCCGCATAAGTTCGATAACACATTTGCATTATGTCCTTGGGATGACCACCACAGCTTTCGATAATTTGGGTAATTTCTGATTCTGTAAACCGAATCGGATTATTCACCAAGCGATCACTAATAAAATCCCTAACAGTAGCTTCATTCCACAATTCAATTTCTTCCTCAAGACAAATATTTTGAAAAGGCGAAACCATCCCTAACTCGTGACTATCGGGGAACAGTCGATCTAAGGAAGTCGAAGCAGCAACAACTAAACGTAAAGGTGCATCTCTTCCATTTGCTAAACCCCGTAGTTGTCCCCTTACCTGATTGGTAAAACCTTCCCAAGTCATTTTTTCAATTTCATCAAGTAAGAGTAAGAATCGTAGACGTTGTTTTGCTAAAGTTCTATTCAAACGAAATCCTTTGCATTCCTCAATTCCCATCTCATCACACAACGCAAAATAAAAATCTTCTTCGTCATAAACCTGGCTCATATCGAGATAAATTGGTTTGCGGGGCGGAGTTAATTTTGCTTCTGCTTGTTGTTGAATCGCCCAGAGTAAAGAAGACTTTCCAATTTCTCTTTTACCAATCAGCGCTACACTACTTCCACTGTTGAGGGTTTCAAATATCCAGCTAATTTCTCGTTTTCTACCAAAGAATTTGTTTGGATCTTTAACTATTCCTGTGAGAGGAACAAAAGGATTATTTTTTGGTGTAGGTGTAGGTGTAGGTGTAGGTGTAATTTCTCTTTTGTAAATAACTGGTTTGAGATGCTCCGGAATTCCCTGCAACCTAATTTCCACACAACCAAATTTGCAAGCATCTTCAATGGAACGATTTGCTCCCAAAGCTTTGTAAAAACCAACAGCAAATGCGATCGCAGCTTTATCCCCGATCGCATCATTCATCCCGATCGCAAAGGGAATATGTTTAGCAATCGCTTGCGCCTGAATTTCAGAATAACAAGCATTTAAAATTACACATTTAACCTGAGATTCTAACAATTCAAACATTGCAGCTAAAGCCTCAGCTTCCACAGGTTTTGCTGTACCTAGCTCATCTTCAAAACAGAGTTCTCCCTGATTGGTTCCATGTCCTGAAAAATGAATTATTTGTGGTTCAAAATCAAATATTGCTTGGGTTATATCACCAACCCGTACCGACTCTCGCTGTTCTAATTGGTACTTGTCTGCTTCTTTTGCAATTCGCAATCTTTCTTTAATATCCCGTATTTCTTGCCCCAAACGTAACCGAGATTCATCACTGGGATCGGCTGCTAAAAACAAAATTTTTATAGGGGAAGAACTACTCATTTAGGTGAGTGTCAAAATTTAATTGTTTGGGAATTTAAGACTCAAATAATTTATCATATTCACATCTTTGATTGATACTTGTTGGCAAATATATTGCGGTGCAATTAATTTTATGCGGCGGTGCGTTACGGCGCGGTGATAAGTGTGACCTAAAAAAGATATTCTCTTGCGCGCCTAACACACCCTACGATTTACTATGTGTTTTCATATCATTATTTTTTTGGTAGGGGCGCACCGATATGCGCCCTAAAAATTGGTATATTTTTTATTGAAAATTTCTAATACCGAATGCGCGGATCGACATAAGCGTTCAAAATATCAATTAAAATACTTGCTCCCACGACAATCGCCCCAAAAAACACCATGATTCCTTGAACTGTAGGATAATCCCGTTCGGCAATACTTTCAAATAAACGATTTGCTAATCCCGGCCAAGAAAATGTTACTTCTGTTAATACTGCTCCACCCAGCAAAGATGCAAAGGTCAAACCCAAAACAGTAATTACGGGAATTAAAGCATTCTTCAAAGCGTGGGAAATTAAAATTTTTCGTTCGGGGATACCCCTAGCTCTTGCAGCTTCTACATAATCGGCTTGCATGGTTTGCTTTAAGTTAACCCGGACAATTCGCTCAAAAATACCACTAAGCAATAATCCCAAAGTAAAGCTAGGGAGAATTAAATACTGAACCGCTGTAAAAAACTGTGTCAGGTTACCCTGCAAAAGACTATCAATGGTATATAAGCCAGTAATTCTATCCGGTGTAGCAAGGGAAGCCGGAAAACGAGTTCCAAAGGGAAACCATTCCAAACCAACTGCAAAAACTAATTGCAGCATCATTCCCGCCCAAAACATGGGCAAAGCATAAGTGATAATACCGAATAATCTACCACTCAGGTCAAGAGATGTACCGGGACGAGAAGCAGCAAATACACCAACACTGATACCAATAAGTAAAGAAATAGAAATTGCAAATACTGCTAACTCAGCAGTCGCGGGAAAATATTGCCAAATAATGTCCCAAACAGGTTGTCCGCTGCTACTAATAGACTTTCCTAAATCGAAGCTCAGCAGACTTTTAACATATTCAAGATACTGTAATGGCAAAGGCAAATTTAAATTTAACTGTTCGCGTAAGGCTTGTTTAGCAGCTTCTGGAGCGCGTCCACCCAGGATTGCATCAGCAGGATCTCCAGGTGTAGCTCTGAGTAGCAAAAAAACAATAGTCACAATGGTTATTAGCTGGAGTGGTGCTAACAACAACCGAGAAGTAATGTAATATCCTAAAGCTTTTGAACGAGACATTTTTGTTGGGGAATGGTAATTGGTAATTGGTAATTGGTAATTGGTAATTGGTAGTGAGTAATGAGTAATGAGTAATGAGTAATTGGTAATCCGGATAATAAACTTCTTACTTCTTATTTCTGAATCCTGACTTCTGTAGAGACGCGACATGTCGCGTCTCTACGACTTCTGACTCCTGATTCCTGACTTCTCTCCCTGTTCCCTATTAACTCAAAACTATTTTTCCAAGTTTTTGTATATCAAATTTTGCGTCGGGTCTAACAACGCACCTTTGACATTTTTTTGAGCAAATATATTATCTTGGTTTTGCCACAAAGGAATATATGGAACATCCCGAGCAACTTGTTCTTGAATTTCGGCAAAAATTTGTTTGCGCTTGACAGGATCTTGTGTTTTCCGTTCTTGTTCAATCAATTTATTAATGCGATCGCTATAATAAAAAGAACCTTGGGTTTGACTACCCCCATCTTCACATCCCTTTTCTGGGGTTCCTTTCTGACAAGCTAGAAATGGTTGAGTGTAATTATCTGGATCTAAAAAGTCAGGATACCAACTCACTAAAGTTGTTGGATATAAACCTTGACCATTATTTTTAAAGAAAGTAGTACCTTCTACAGTATTAATATCAAATTCTAATAATCCACCCATGGTTTTTTTCGCCAGGGCTTTAAGTACCATTGCAGTTAATGCACGGGGTGCTGAGCCTGAAGGATACCAAATTTCCACAACAGCGGGATTATCTTTAGTAAAACCAGCTTTTCTGAGTAATTCTTTAGCTTTATCAGTATTTGCATCGCCATATTTCTCTTGAAATACTGGTTTGTAAACATCAAAACCGGTTGGGATTAAACTATAAAGCGGATCTGCTTGTCCGTAGAGTACCCGTTCGGAGAGTACCTCCCGGTTAGTCATCGCAGCGATCGCCTGTCTCACCTCAATTCGATCTAAAGGTGGTTGATTGCGGTTGAGGGACCAAAAACTAATAACATTACCTTCATTGGGTATGACATCCCATTTACCTTTTTTGGCACTTTGTTGTAAACTGCGAATTTGGTCAGGATCCAAGGTTAAATATGCAATGTCCACAGCTTGTTTGCGGAAAGCATTATATAAATTGACTCCACTACTGAGGATTTGGACGTTAACACCTTGATTTTTTGGTTTTTTGCCCCAATATTGATCGAATACATCAAAACGAATCAAATCGGTACCATATCGAGCTAACTTGTAAGCTCCTGTACCGACAAAATTATTTGGATTAAATTGACCTTCGCCAATTTTGTAAGCTTTGGGAGAAAGCGCACAAACACCCGGAAAAGCTAACAAAGCTGGAAATGCTGCAAATTGGTTTTTAAGCTGGATAGTTAATTCATATTCCCCTGTTGCTTTTACAGACTGAACAACATCCCCCAACAAAAATGAAGGTTTACCTTTATTTTGAATAAAACGGTTAATACTAAACGCCATCGCTTCAGCATTAAAAGGGGTTCCATCATGGAAGACAACTCCCTTACGAATGGGAATAGTGTAAGTCAAACCATCTTCACTAACCTTGGGTAGCGCAGTTGCTAAATCTGGCTTAACTTCTGGATCTCCCGGTTCGTAAGCGTATAAGCGATCGCTCATATTGGAAATCAAGGAAATCGAAGATAATTCGTAAGCGTCAGCGGGATCGAGAGTACGTGGTTTGCCTGTTGTCCCGATGGTAATACGATTGGATGATTGGGCTACGGTTTGGGGGTTACTCGCACAACTACTGAGTAAAATTAAACACGCGCAAAACAAAGAAAATAATGGTTTAAGTCGACCCCAACTTTTTCTAGACAAAGGAAACCAGCACATAGCAGTGGGATGATTGAATTCAGTGGTGAGTTATTTTACTATATGTTTGCCTGAACGCTGTAGATTAGTTGTTGCAATTTAGAAATCTCTAACAAATAATTTAGCTCTGCGTAAAAAAAAGCATCAATAAAAGTTAAAAGAAATACAAAAAATCTAATACTTAAACCAAGACTTAAAAAGCAATTGAAATTTAGCTATAGAAAAAATATATTGAAATTGAAAATGTGTTATTAGAAGCTTCCTTACAACCACATTTTCTCAACTTACTATGTTAATAAAATACTCTTATGTAAGAAATCAAGAAATGACAAACCCGCTACAATATTGAATTCAAATCCATACAATAATATTCCTTGATGATTGAAAAAGTTTAAGTGAAGTCAAGCAAATCAATCATTACCAAAGATAGCTTCAATTTCTCCTCTATATTCCGACATATTTATTAACTTTTTTTCACGACCTAACTTCACCGAGATAGGGTATATATTTGAATTGCCTAAAACTTTTATCTCCGATAGATTAATGGATAAAACAGATTTTATTTATACATTAAACTCCGAGATTATCCTTAAATTACGAACGGCAAATTGAAAATCTAACGTAGAGAGTGAAAAGCTCGTGAAGTATTTCTTTTTAACCGAGGGCTGGAAAGTCGGCAGAATCTGGGCTGCTGAAGGATTATGGCAGACAACTGCATGGCGACGCCAACCCGAGATTCAACGCATTGATGTATCTCTGGAAGAAAAAAATGAAGTTCTTTGGCTTCATAGGGTAGAAGATACCATTGTCATGGTGGAAGTCATGCCAATACTACCCCCGAGTAAAAATGGTTCTGGACAAAAAATTGGTCAGGTAGTTCTCAAAAGGCTTATGAGTGCAGAACAAGTAATTGATCGTCTGGCTTGTGCTGAAACTAGATGTCTTTTACAAAATATTCAGTCAGTCGTGAATTAAAAAAGGACTGATAACTGGGGATAGCACTGCCTACGGCCTTGCGGCATGTAGCGACTAATGGCTGAGGACAATGTAAATATAGATACAGTTTTTCGCTTGAGTCAAATATATTTTCAGATTCCAAAATCTAGAGACGTAGCATTGCTACGTCTCTACAAGTATTGAAATACTTAATCCATAAACCTAGTTTTTTACTTATAGTTACCAATCCAATACCCAATCCCCATATGACGCTGTCGCGTCACGCAATACCTACGGTACGCTTACGCTAGGCGCTAACCCCAGTCCCCAACACCCACCCAACAAGTCAAGGCAAATATTTACACGCTTGCAAACAGCTCCACGAATAGTTACACTTTTTAAAACATTCTCATTTTTGCTGCTGAATGTTAATCCAACTCTACTAAGGCTACAACCTAGTATTGTTAAGGGTTTAACTAGATAGCTGTAATGTTTATAAAAATTAAGCAAAGCAGTAATCTCAGCAAAAAAGTAGCAATAAAAACACTAAAAACTCATTTTTGCAAAAATTAACTCTTCTAGGAGGGGCGTAGTCGATGGGACTACCTTGGTACCGAGTACATACAGTCGTTCTGAACGATCCGGGGCGACTTATTTCTGTACATCTAATGCACACAGCATTGGTAGCAGGCTGGGCTGGTTCGATGGCTCTTTACGAACTAGCAATTTTTGACCCCAGCGACCCAGTACTTAACCCAATGTGGCGTCAAGGCATGTTCGTGCTACCCTTCATGGCACGTTTAGGGGTTACAGGTTCTTGGGGCGGTTGGGATGTTACCGGCGCAGTTGGAAACGACCCTGGGTTCTGGTCTTTTGAAGGCGTTGCAGCAGCCCATATCGTTCTTTCTGGTTTATTATTCCTAGCTGCTGTTTGGCACTGGGTTTATTGGGATTTGGAATTATTTACCGATCCTCGTACTGGCGAACCCGCTCTTGACTTGCCAAAAATGTTTGGCATCCACTTGTTCTTGTCTGGCTTACTTTGCTTCGGTTTTGGTGCATTCCACCTCACCGGACTTTGGGGTCCTGGAATGTGGGTTTCCGATGCTTATGGCATAACGGGACACATACAAGGAGTCGCACCAGAGTGGGGACCGGGGGGCTTTAACCCATATAACCCAGGGGGAATCGTCGCTCACCACATTGCTGCTGGTGTTGTTGGCATTATCGCTGGTTTATTCCACTTATCAGTTAGACCACCTGAAAGGCTGTATCGAGCCTTAAGAATGGGTAACATCGAAACTGTACTATCAAGCAGTATCGCGGCTGTTTTCTTCGCAGCATTTGTAGTTGCCGGAACCATGTGGTACGGTAGCGCGACCAGTCCAATTGAATTATTTGGTCCTACCCGTTATCAATGGGATCAAGGTTACTTCAAACAGGAAATTGACCGTCGCGTTCAAGCAAGTGTTGCTGATGGCGCATCTCTTTCGGAAGCTTGGTCAGAAATTCCTGAAAAACTTGCTTTCTATGACTATGTTGGTAATAGCCCCGCAAAAGGTGGTTTATTCCGCGTTGGTCCTATGGTTCAGGGCGATGGTATTGCTCAATCATGGGCTGGTCATGCAGTATTTACAGATGGCGAAGGTAGGGAGTTAACTGTTCGTCGTCTACCTAACTTCTTTGAAACCTTCCCTGTAGTTCTAACCGACTCAGACGGAATTGTTCGCGCTGATATTCCTTTCCGACGTGCGGAATCTCAATATAGCTTCGAACAAACTGGTGTTACCGTTAGCTTCTACGGTGGCGACCTGAACGGACAAACCTTTACCGATCCTGCTGAAGTGAAGAAGTGGGCGCGTAAAGCACAAGGTGGAGAAGTCTTTGACTTCGACAGAGAAACCTTGAACTCTGACGGTGTATTCCGCAGTAGTCCCAGAGGTTGGTTTACCTTTGGACACGCAGTATTTGCACTATTGTTCTTCTTCGGTCATATCTGGCATGGTTCTAGAACCATTTACAGAGATGTATTTGCCGGTGTTGATGCGGATCTCGAAGAGCAAGTGGAATGGGGTCTATTCCAGAAAGTGGGTGACAAATCTACTCGCCGGAAGGAAGCTCTCTAAACTTTTCTAAACCTTATATAACAAAATGTTAATAATTGTTTAGAAGACTTTTCTTGAAACTGGGGATTGGACGTTAGAAATCGGCTAGTAGATTTTTAACTACGATCCAAAATCTAATCACCTATCCCCAATTTCTTCAGATATTCCCTGACAGTACTTTGGTACAATAATTAACAGCAGGCTAGATATATAGGAGCTTGTGATATGGAAGCAATTGCATACGTTTTTATTTTGGCAGTAGCTCTAGGAATTCTGTTCTTTGCGATCGCATTTCGCGAACCACCCCGCATTGAAAAAGAAGATTGAGCCTTTTCTGTCAAATTTTCATCGCCAAATTTCGCCAATATATTTCGATTTAATAAAAATATATAGCGAACAAAAATATAGCGAATAAAGATGCTGCTATTACCAATATCGGTATTGGCAGCTTCTTTGAGTTTTATTTACTATCACTTTTAATAAACACATTCAAAGAATAAACACATTTAAAAAATTTTCCCCTACCCAAAACCCATAGCTCGAAGGGCTAAGTGGATATAGGTAGTAGAAAATATCCTAAGTATTAATTTTTGTTAATAACTCAAGTTAAGTCTGGGGTGCTGTTTAGTTCAACCAGGGTGTGAATTCAACCAGGGTGTGAATTTAAACCATAGCTATTATTATTCCCATACTCTGGGTCAATAATGAGAAATGAGAATCAACATTTTGATTGAATTATATTTATATCTGATATAATTTAATATCTGTAAGTCGATACCTGTAGATATTAGCTTTTCTACGCTAGGATGAAATAGGATGTAGGTGTAGACTGCCCCAAAATGGCGCTTGCATATACATCAGCTAGGAGGCAAAATTTTACGGAGAATAAACCTAGGAAACAGCAAGCATGGTAAATGTCAATCAGAAAACAACTGTGACAGATATAGGATTCACTCACGAGGAATTTGCAGCTTTACTTGATAAATACGATTATCATTTCAGTCCAGGTGATATCGTTCCAGGTACAGTATTTAGTATAGAGCCTCGGGGCGCTCTGATTGACATAGGAGCCAAGACAGCAGCCTTTATACCTATACAAGAAATGTCCATCAACCGGGTGGATAATCCGGAAGAAGTACTACAGTCAAACGAAACACGAGAATTCTTTATTCTGACCGACGAAAATGAAGATGGTCAGTTGACGCTTTCTATCCGCCGTATCGAATACATGCGCGCGTGGGAGAGAGTTCGTCAATTACAAGCGGAAGATGCCACAGTACGTTCTGGCGTATTTGCGACTAATCGTGGTGGTGCGTTGGTAAGAATTGAAGGATTGCGTGGTTTTATTCCTGGCTCCCATATTAGCACTCGTAAGCCGAAAGAAGATTTGGTTGGTGAAGAATTACCGCTGAAATTCTTGGAGGTAGACGAAGAGCGCAACCGCCTAGTTCTTTCCCACCGCCGAGCGCTGGTTGAGCGTAAGATGAACCGTTTAGAGGTAGGCGAAGTAGTAATTGGTACTGTTCGCGGTATTAAGCCCTACGGTGCGTTTATTGATATTGGTGGTGTAAGTGGTCTGTTGCACATTTCGGAGATCTCCCACGAGCATATCGATACACCTCATAGTGTATTCAACGTCAATGATGAACTGAAAGTCATGATTATTGACTTGGATGCAGAAAGAGGTCGAATTTCTCTGTCTACCAAGCAATTGGAGCCAGAACCTGGTGACATGATCAAGAACCGGGATGTGGTATTTGACAAAGCAGAAGAAATGGCTGCGAAGTATAGAGAACAAATGCTCGCTAAGCAGCAAGGTTTAACACTTGAAACCACTGAATCAGCAGAGGCTACAGCAGCAGAATTAGAAGATATACCATCAGCAACTGAGGAACCAGAAGTTCCTGCAGCGACTGAAGAACCAGAAGTTCCTGCAACTGAAGCTGAAGAAGCTGAAGCTACTACAGCAGAGACTGAGCCAGTAGCGGAAAGCGTGGAACCAGTAGCAGAAACTGCTGAACCAGTAGCAGAAACTGTTGAACCAGTAGCAGAAGTCGCTGAACCAGCAGTAGAAACTGCTGAACCAGCAGTAGAAACTGCTGAACCAGTAGCAGAAGTCGCTGAACCAGTAGCAGAAGCAGTTGAATCAGTAGCAGAAGCAACACCTGAAACTGAAGAAAAATTAACAGAAGAAGTTTCATCAGTATCTGAAGCTTAATTAAAAGTAGTCAATTTACAAAAATCTACATATTTGTTGGCAAAAAGTTAGCAAAAAAGTATCTTATTGTAACATTGCTTTGGATGATTAAATACTTGGAAAAGGGGGATTATCCCCCTTTTTTATGTTAATGGTTTCCTCGAATGATAAAGCTATATTCAATTGCTCCGCTATTTCTTGCATCTGAGTATTATTATTTAGCTGATTGTAAATTTCTTTTGCTTCAAAATAATAGGATTTGGCTTCTGGGTAATAATTTAATTGGTCGCAAGTCGCAGCCAAAAGAAAGCTAGTTCCTGCTTGCGCAAGAGTATTGTTTATATCTTGTGCAAAAAATAATGCGGTTTGTAAGGACTTTAGTGCTGAAGAATATTCTTTTTGTTGGTAGTAAGTGCAACCAATATTAAATAGTATTTTTTGTTGTCCATCTTTGGCTTCTATTTTCTGAAAAATCCGTAGAGCATCTTTATAATATTTCAGTGCTTTCGTATAACTGCTTAGATGTTTATAGATGTTAGCAATTCGAGATAATGCTGCAGCTTCACCAAAACGATTACCAATAAGGTGGCTAATATCCAATGATTGGATATTATATTCGATCGCCTTTTCTAAATCATTAGTTTTGTAATATATATCACTTAACCCTTGCAAGATTGCACTTCTGATTTTCATTTCCCCAATTTCGGAGGAAATTTTCAATCCTGATTCGAAAAAATTGCTTGCTTTTTCGTATTCCTCAATTTCTTTGTACGCTTGACCTATGCGATCGAGACTCATGAGTGAAAGCAATCGATTATTGATATTTTGAGCAATGAACAAAGATTGATTACACAGTTTAATTGTCTCTTGATATTCACCTAACTGAAAGTAAATACCACCTAAATTTGCAAGAGAATTTGCTTCTGCTTGGACATCTCTAAGTTTGCGAGCAATTGAGAGTGCTTGTTTTTCAAATTCTAACGCTTTTTGGTAGTCACCAATCAGCTGATACAAGTTTCCTAAAGAGGTTAGAGAACTTTGTTGATAATTTAAGTCATTCATTTCACAGCCAATTTCTAGCTGTTTTTGAAAGAAGTCTCGAGCTTGTTCGTATTGTCCTAAATGTCGATATTTATTTTTCTGTTCCCCAATACCTAAAATTTCTACCAATCGATTACTTGCTTGGGAAGCAAGTTGAAGTAATTGAATAAAACACTCAATTACTTTGTCAAGTCGATCTAGTCGAGATTTACAACTACCCATATTGTAAAACGCAACTTCTTGTCAACATAAGCTATTTACTCCTAGGTAATAAAAGTAACTTTTACTCAAATCTAAATTTCCTTCGCGATCTATTTTTGTCTTTTAGTAAAACTTCCCTTGAATGAATTAAATGTCATTACTAGTTTTGAATGTTTTGTTAGCGAATCGTCAATTTTTATCTAGATTCTCGGAGGATAGATGCGCTGGAAAAATCTTAAATGTATTAACTCTAGTTGGTTACTTAAGTGTTATCTGTGGAGAAAAGTAATACTTGCAACTTTTTACGAAAAACCTATTTTTATTCGCAATAAAAAATCAAAAAAATACTTATTATCTCAAAATAGTATTTTATTTCTTATCAGATATAAGCCAAAATAGCTAGTTTTAAATGTTTTTATTTTTCACTCTATGATTTTCAAAATATATTTTCAATGGCTTATGTAATAGATTTTTTAACTTCAATTAACTCCAACAATAAAATCAAAAAATGAAGCTAAATACATATATGACTACTTGATTGATGAATTATCAATCTGATTTATTCTATTTTAACGAACCAGAAGACATTAATATGTTATTGATATGATACATTTACAGAGTTATGTAGTATTCCATAATAATTATGGTTATTTTGTTCGTTCAAACTTTATATTTATTTGTGCATAATTACTATTGTTATAAAAATTTTGATAGTGATTTAATTTGAAATTTTAAGTAAGTAGGCAAGAAAAAATTAAAGTATGTAAAGAAATATAAAATACTCGTATTTGGCTCGTAGTAGTGCTTTAGCGCTAAAGCGCTATTACAAACAAGTTATGATTTTTCTTACTCACCTACTTATTTGATAATTTATCCCTCATTCATCAGAAATTAATTTTTCATATATTGGATAGAAGGATAGCAAAAATTTAAATTTTTATGGTGTTTAGTAAAGTATTTCCAAATAATATCTATTTTTAACTATATTAAATCGTTCGTATAAATTGGAAAATTTCAGGATTTATTGCTTGAAGATTTAAATTCTAATTCAATCCTTTAAAAAGAGGTAATTAATAATACTAATTATCTCTGATTCTCATAGTATTTAGCTCAAAAATAGAGAAAATATCTAATTATTACAAAGCGACTATTTTTAAATTTCGTAATACAAATAAAAAATTATTCTAGCAGAAATAAACTAACAAACCCGATTCCTTAAAGAAATCGGGTATTTGAAAAAAATAAATTTAATTTAGCCTTATGTTTAAATTAAAGGTTACAGCGGTAATTACCACCACTTGAGTTGCAAATAACCTCTTTCTGGCTGGTTTAATTCTTTTTCTGTTAGCCACTCAACGGATTTATAGGTACCAAATATGTGGTCCCACCAATCTACAGCCAGCCCAAAATTATGTTCCCACATCCCATATTTGTGATGTACGTAGTGAACCGGCATTTTCATCCAAAAACACTTGGTTGGATTTTCATGCTGTAGTTGGTGTGCATAGGCTGAAAAAGCAGCATAAGTTAATGCACCTAAAAACCAGCCAGTACCAGCATCTACGGAGTAGAAAAACATCAAACACATAACAATAAAACTACCCCGGATATAATCGCGAAACTCCCATACCACTCCCTGTCCTTCATTACGACGATGGTGGTCGCGGTGGCGTTCGCCAATCCGACGTGAAACGTGCATTAGGCGATGTAGCCAGTATTCTACTAAACTTGCCAAAATAAATGCGATCGCAAAACAAATCATTACTCTGAATGAGCTTAGTAAAAAAGGATTCATATTTTTTCTAACTCTCTGTTTTTCCTGACAATCGTAACAAATGGCAAGAGGTACTAAATTTAAAACTCAAATTTAAAACTTAAATTTAAAATCTGAGTATTAAATTTAAGTTAAAAACTCAAACTTAAAAATCAATTACTAATTTGTAGTTGTTTGACAATTTCTTTTAAAATTTCATTTACCGGCTGATGTTTCCAGCCTAATTCTTTTCGTGCCTTTGTTGCATCTACTCGTACGCAACGTTCGTATAAATAATGTACTCTTTCTCGACCAATGGGAGGATTCCAATTAAGTAATTTACCAATAGGGTCGAGTAAACTCGCTACAAAACGGACTATAGGTTGGGGAACTTCTATAGGAACATTAATATCAGTTTCTTGGGAAATTATCTCAAACATTTCCCGAGTGGGTAGATCGCCAGCAGAAATGATGTAATGTTCCCCGGATTGACCGCGCTCTGCAGCCAAAATCATGGCATTAACTAGATCGTCAACATGGACGATACCGGTCATGCGATCGCCCCCTAACCACAGTTTCAACCAACCTTTTAAAAATAATTTGAATACTGGGCCAAAATGGGGGTCATCCACACCTAAAATACCGGAAGGCATGATGCTAATAATAGATAACCCATCAGCAGCAAATTTATCTACCAACTTTTGTGCTTGGTATTTGGTGCGATCGTAAGCTGAAGAAAAATCTTGTTGCGTGCGACGGAATGTCTCATTGACAACTTTACCTTGGGTATCACCATAAACACCAATGGTGCTACAGTAAACAATTTTGGAAACACCTATTTCTTTCGCAATTTCTAAAACAGCTTGGGTACCATCAACATTTACCCGTTCCATTTGCTGCTCGTCCACTAAACCCAGTTCCACGTATGCAGCAGTATGGAAAACTGTATCTACTTCCTGCATTGCTTTACGCAAAGCATTGCGATCGGTAATGTCGCCATAAACTAACTGTATTTGAGTGTCGTCGAGGCGGGCTAAATTACTAGATTTACGGACTAAACCAACCACTCGATCACCGCATTTTTCGAGGGCTTTAACTAAATGAGAACCGGTGAAACCATTTGCACCCGTCACCAAAGCTTTCATAAAATCACAATGCTTTAATTAAAATTCTTTAACTGCAAAGCTTTAACTAAAAAGCTTTAACTAAAAAGCTTCAACTACAAAGCTTCAATCACAAAGCTTTCTCGTACATTCGATAGGTTTTGTAAATTTTACCACCAGATGCTTCTATCAGTTTGCGTGAAGGCGAATTAGTTTCCCACACCCAACCCAATTCAGCTCTTTTATAAGGCTTACCTTTTTTTATTCCTCCTTGCATGCCAAGGTAAATTAAGGCTAAAGGCACCATTTTACGACGGTATTCAGGTAAAGAAACAATAACAGGTACGACTCCCTGATCAATCTGGCGACGATACCAGAGGAATTTAATCATTCCCCACCAGTCAAACTTACCGTTAAGGTGTTTTAAAACAATATTGTAATCGGGTAAACCCATCCAAAAACCAATCATTTCACCGTTATGTTCCGCAATGGGAAAAACATCAGGATCTGCCATTTGTTGCAATTCCCTGGCTTGTGCCATAAATTCTTCCTGGGTGCGGTAAATATAACTATAGTTTTTGGCAAAAGCTTCACTCATCAGGTTATACATATTCTGGCAATCTTGCTCGAATTCTTCACCCTTAGTGCGGAGGGCACGAAAAGTAATTCCTGATTTACAAGCAATTCGATAAGCTTTTTCAAATTTTGGATCTAAAGGTTTATCCAAAGGAAAATTATAAATATAGGCATCATTACCTTTTTCCCAACCAGCCTTTTCAATAAACTCAGGATAATAGGACGGGTTGTAAGGTGTCATAATCATTGGCGGTAAATCAAATCTATCCACCTGAAATAAACACCTATTGTGGGTAGATAAATCTATTGGACCCCGCACAGATTCCATATTATGTTCGCACAACCATTGACATGCAGCCTCTAATAATGCTTGGGCAACTTCAAAATCTTCGATACATTCGAAGTAACCAAAAATACCAATATTTTTGCCCTCACTTTCAATCAGTCTGTGATTGATCGCTGCAACAATTCTTCCTAAAGGTTTTCCTGTTTCCGAAAGGGCAATAAATTGTTGTAATTCCCCATGTTGTCGAAAGGCATTTTCTGGGGCTAGTTGTTTAGCAATGCTACTCCGGAAAGGTGGAACCCAATTAGCGTCATTTTTATAAACTATATGTGGGACATCCAAAAATATTTCCCGATCTTTGTCACTGCTAACTGCTTTAACCTGAAAATTTTTTGTTTGAGTCAACATATATGAAATTAAATATTTTGAGTAATTAGGATTAGTTAGGATAAAAATTTTACAAAAATTACGCAATGTTAATTGCACAATAATTTAAATTATTTATCCCTTAAATAGCCTTTAGATACGCAAATACCCACAGCACCGATATGAGAGTAAAATTACAATAATCACAAAATTGTAATTAATACATACCCATTAGACAGATATTTTTAGTAGCGCGACTCAGAGAATATCAATACTAACCCTGAGAACCGCGCCACTTTGTTACAAAAAGCTGCGCTAAGACCACACGCTAAAGTAAACACTGTTAAGCTAGGGAAAAATCTGGGCGCTTTACGTCTCTATAATTAGGCAAAAGTTCCAATCCTAATTACTGAATTAAACCTAGGCAGTAGCAACAGTAGTAGGCTTATACAACTCATCTCGTACTGTCACCATTGCTTCCACCAAACGATCCATGTCTTCTTTGGTATGGAGAGCGTTAGCAGTAATCCGGAGACGAGGTTTAGCTATAAACCAAATTGGTGAAACCCAAATACCGTAATTTTCCATCAAACTATTGGCAAAGACCTTTGGATTTAGTTCTGCCGGTAAAACAACAGGAATTACATTTGTTTCGCCAATTGCAGCGAAACCTGCTTCTTCCAGACGGGAGCGCAAATAACGGGTATTAGCCTGTAGTGTTGCTACAAGTTGAGGATTCTGGCGCACTTGACGGATACTCTCAAGCGCTGCAGCCGTTGTTGGCGCAGGTAAAGAAATTGTACCGATGGAAGTAGGGCAAACATCCAATAATTCAATCATTTCACGGGAATGACTACTGATTGCCGCACCCGCAGATGCTGCAAATTTGGAAAATGTGGTCATGATTAAAGGAACCATACCCCGATCCAAAACTTGAGAAGGCGAAATTCCAAAGTGGTCGTATATACCGCCTCCCTTTAAGCCGATTGCACCACTTGCATGGGCTTCATCCATGACTATGACACTACCTGGGTAGTTTTCTAAAACATTAAGCATTTCCGGTAATGGGGCAATATCGCCATCCATTGAAAAAACAGCATCAGAAACTACCAGAATCCGATCGTCAGGCTGAGCATAACGCCGTAATTTACGTGCTAGGTCATTGACATCACAATGACGATATGCCTTGACTCGGACATTGGGGCTGTGGCTGAACATCTTTCCGGAACGATTTCCAGCATTGGCGACAGCAGATACTATACAGCCGTGGTTAAGAACATCTGTGAGAATTAAAGTTTCTCTGGTATTACGAAAACCCGGAATGTTAATCGCCAAATGACAAAAGCCATCTATCAAGGCTTGCATTGCCATCCAAGCATTGAGAAACAAATGGGTATGAGGCAGATGTTTAAACTCCGAGATTTCTTCTTCTAGCTGGCGGTGAAGGTCGATGCGACCGCTCAGTACCGAACAAGAACTATTGGATGTGCCGTACTGCAAAATAGCATCAATTGCTGCTTGTTTTACAGATTCTGATTGAACCAAACCCAAAACATCATTTGTGCAAAAGGTCAGAAGCTTGTATCTCTTACCATTTGCTGGATTTTCAATTTCAACAATGTTTCCCTGCTTGTGATGACAAATGAACTTATCTGGATAGAGACCGCTTTCATTCAGTCTCTGCATATATTCTTCTACGACTTCCACTGTCTGCTCCTCTCACCTTTTGATGTATTGCCAACTGGTTATTGGTTCATGGAATTGAAAAAAATACCTTCCTCAATTAACCTTAATTAACCTTTGCAGGCCAGGTTGTCAAAATTATTTTTTGGCTAATGCCTCTTTTGGAAGAAATGATTTTTGATAATTTCCATTAGTACTATCCGATAATTGTTTAGATTGTTGCATAAATTTTTCATATTGATTAGATAATCGCCCTTTGTAGAGCAATGATAGGCGGATTAATTTCTACATAGCATCTATGAGAATTTTTTAAGTAAGTACATTGTTCGATTTCAACCATTTCAATATCTAGGTAAACATCTAGGTCAAAAAACTTTTTAGAAGAAAATTTTGATTTAGATGAGAACTGGAACTGGAATTTACAAAATAAACTCCAAATCAATGGCATAAATTGTCCTTGAATTGGTTTAAACAAACACTGAGGAAGAAGAATTTTCAACAACAACAGAAAGAAAGAATATATTTCTTGTAGTCCCAGAGATAACTTTATCAACAACGGGGACAAGATACCTTCTAGAAAACTGCGATCGTATGGATAGTCATCTTTAAATGAGGTAGTACCGGTTGTAACTTTCTCTTCATTAAATCTCAGAATGCGATCGGGATTTACCAAATGACGAACTCGAATTTCACCTTGCTTCAATTCATCACCTTTACGAGAAAAAGCATCAGAAAAAGCATTCTTGGAGTTATGGAGTTTGGTATGGAGTTTACCAATTTTCTTGTCAAAATATCCTTGTAAATCAACAATGCTTTTTTGCCACATTTGTTTCCAAAGCTGAACAGATATCAACTCATAGAGTTTTAACCCGTTACTCCAAGCTACTGAAAACCAATAATTTAGATCGATGCTTACTTCTCCGATTGGATTTTGAGCAGTCTGGCTTTTCAAGTTTGTAGTCAGTTCCATCCCATCCCACATTGTCTTGAGCGGTAGATACAACACAGAGCTAATCTCAATCCCAGAGTACTCTCCGATAATCTTATAAGAAATTTACAAATTACTAAGAAATTAGGCAAGAATTCATTGTTACACGGAAAGAATGATATAGAGATAATTGTCTTTTGGGTGACCCTGAAGGTTCCCACTATTTGTGGAGAATATCTTAGTTTTGACCTTTTGATAAACTTTCAACTCATTTTAACCACAAATATTTTTGACCTTCAGGCTAAAGCTTAAGTAATTATAACTAGAACAAAAACAAAAAAATGTCTCTAAATTAGGTTTAATTGCTAATTATCAGCCGTTCAAAATATTTGAGGAGGTCAATTAGCAATAGATGATTTTAGAAGTGTGTAATACTGTCACCCATTTGTAGCGAACGCATTGATTAGCGGGACTTAGACATTTTTTGCTTAACAAACAGCCTCAAATCTTTATACATCAATGGTTTCAAGTCGAATGAGTTGTTTTCTTGATATATCTAGGTTATGGCTAACGCCACGCAATAACTAGAGCCTGCGGCGACGGCAGATCCGTTACGCTTTGCTAGGCGCTAAGAGCGATTTTTAGGGCTTTGAAGTTAATCCTTTGTCAATAACTGGTAGTTCAGCGCCTGTATATCAGTCTCCAGATCGATGTTTAGAATTTACTAAAAAACACAAATAATCTATGCTACTTGACTACCATGTATTGCGATAAATTTGCCCTGCAAGTATGAGTAAACTGCAGCACATTGTCACAAACTAGGGCTTCAGCTTATCTTGCCATGGGGGTTTTATTACCATAAGGTTTAATACTACTGGTTCTTATCTGTCATACAAAAATTTGCTGTGCTGGTAAACTAAATCTCCTAAGAATACGTCTGATCTCAAAAAAATCCTTAGTAACTTATAATTACAGTCTATGTTGCCTGTTGGTAAAAAGTTCCGCAAACAAATTCCCACATTATCCGTGTTGTTGGCAGCAGGCAGCTTGACTGCGATGACTGGAGGTGTAGTTTCTCCTGTCATGCCAGAAGTAAGGGAACAACTGCAAATAGACCCCCAATGGGCGGGTACGCTAGTGGGAATGCATTGTTTGACCATAGCCCTGTTTAGTCCAATCTCAGGCATTTTAGCTGATAAATTTGGTAAATTGCGGGTACTTATCCCATCACTGATTTTTTACGCAATATTTGGGATGTCAGGAGCGTGGGCGCAGAATTTTCATTCTTTGTTAGTATCCCGGGCTTTGGTCGGAGCTGCTAGTGGTGGGGTTGCAGCAGCCAGTATTGGAATTATTAGTAGTATGTATGATGGGGAAGCACGGACAAAAATTTTGGGTTATGCCACAAGTGCTTTAGCTATCAGTAGTATTATTTTTCCTCTTTTAGGAGGATTAGTTGGTTCGAGTAACTGGCAGTATGCATTTTTTATATACGGCTTAGGTTTTCCGGTAGCGTTAAGCGCAGCCTTTGTATTGCGGGAAGAACCTCATAAATCTTCCATGGTTGATATGAGCCAAAGTCAAAAGTTAATTCAAAGCTTGAAACAGCCCAGCGTTCTAACTTTATTTTTAGCCTTAGGTTTAACATCAGCTATTTTTTACGTAGTAATTGTTTATGCTCCCTTACACTTCAAAGCTGCAATTGGTGCGGGTACAACTTTTAATGGGGCAATTTTAGCTTCTCGGGCAGTTGGAGCGGCAGTGATTTCTGCTACAGGTGCCAGCCGTCTAGCAAAAAAACTAGGAAGTGCCAAAGCCATCGGCTTGGGATTCACCCTCATGGGATTATCATTAATTACAATTCCATTTTTGTTGCAATTTTACTTGATTTTACCAACAGCAGTAATATTTGGTATGGGCTTTGGTATTGTTATGCCTAATCTCTACGATGCCCTATCCAAACTGAATTCTAAGGAAGTACGTTCAAGTGTTTTGGCTATTGGTACGGGTGCGAGTAATTTGGGACAATTTCTCTCCCCACTATTTTTAGGACCTGTTTGGAAATATGGTGGTACAAGTGTTTTTTATGTAGGCGCTTTAGTATCTTTAGTAACCGCCATCTTAAGTGTCAAACAAAGTAAAGCATTTCGTTAGTAATAAGCAATGAGTAATAAGTCATGAGTAATAAGTAAATGATAACTGTTAACTGTAGCCCGTAAGGGCGTGGCGCAAGCCATAAACTGTTAACTGATAGTAAATTAGGGGGGATTCAGTGTAGCTTGCAAAATAGCACAGCTGTAACGCGCACAAAAAAGCCCATAGGACAAAAACAATGAATCATATTAAGCGGAGTATTGCGATCGCAGGAATCTTAAGTATTCTAAGTGTCTTTCCTAGTGCTGGTTGGGTATATGGAGCACAACCCAGCTTGCAAAAGTTCGACTTTCGGAATTATTATCGCCAAGGAGTGGAAAACCTCGAAAGTGGTGATTTTAAGGGTGCAATTGCAAATTTTGATCGGTTAGTACAATTAAAGCCCGGGTATTATGAAGGTTTTTGCTTGAGGGGATTAGCAAAATCACAATTGGGAAATTTTCAAGCTGCGATAGCTGACTACAGTCAAGCTTTAAAACTTAATCCTAATCATGCTGATGCTTATAACGGTAGGGGAAATATTTACGCGCAACTGGGTAAAATCGAAAATGCGATCGCTGATTTCCAAAATACTATCAAGGTAGATCCAAAGTCTGTTGGCGGTTACTACAATTTAGGTCTGGCGTATTTCCAGCAAGGGAATCACAAGCAAGCAATATCACAATTTAGTCAAGCAATTCAGATTGAGCCAGATTTGGCTAATGCATATGGTAGTAGAGGATTAGCAGAATATGCTTTGGGAGATAAGGATAGCGCTGTTGATGATTTACAAATAGCTGCTAAGTTATTTCAGCAACAAGGTGACAATGCAGGGTATCAAAAGACAATAGCTTATCTCGAACAAATTCAGTGATAACAAAACAAGTAAATGTTATTTAGAGAATAGGGAACAGGGAACCAGGAAATAGGGAAGGTAAAACAAATTTCTGAGTGCTATATCATTTGTTTGTTCAATAGCTCATTTCCCAGTGAAAATTTCTAAAACAACCGATAGCCCTATCAGATTTTTTTCTATCAAATTGGTTTTAATTGTAGCGATCACATTTTTCAGTTATTCACAAATCGCTCTCGCTCAAACAACTTACAACCAAGAATTAACGTTCCTTGCTGGTGGAGATGTAGAGTGGTCGCGAATGGCGAGGTGGAATTTATTTCATCGAGATATTATTCGATATCCACTTAAGTTTGAATCGAAACAGGAAGAAGCGCGTTACCCATTTATCAAAATTAAATCTTTGTTGGAAAGTGCTGACCTAACTTTTGCGAATTTGGAAAGTCCCCTATCAGATAAAGCCAAGAGAGTAGGTGCTTTTCTTGCTCCAACTTCATTTACTGAAGGACTGAAGTGGTCGGGAATTGATGTAGTTTCAGTTGCAAATAATCACGCCCTTGACGCTGGGGTTGAGGGTCTTAAAGATACTTTAAACAGCTTGAAACAAAAGAATTTACCTGCAATTGGAGGAGGTGAAAATCTAGATTTAGCAAGGCATCCATTTATCTTCAACAAAAATGGTGTGCGGTTAGGGTTTTTAGCTTACACAATGTCAGAAAATTCTGGTGATGCGAGCTACGCTCAACCAAATCGTCCTGGTGTAATGTCAACAGATTTTTCTTTGATTCAGGAAGATATTCAGAAGCTGCGTCAGCAAGTTGATTATGTAATATTGTCATTTCATTGGGGTCTTAATAACGGAGAAAAACCACCTTTTTGGGTTCGCCATTTAGCCCATAAATCCATTGATGCTGGTGCTGATATTATATTGGGTCATCATCCCCACTATCCCCATGGCATTGAAGTATATAACGGCAAACCTATAATTTATTCTCTAGGTAATTTTATTTTTGGTCACAATCATCCAATTTGGACTGATAACTTTTTGGCTAGGTTAACCCTGACCCCCAAGGAAATCAAAAAAATTGAGATCTTACCTGTCGCTGGAGAGAATCAAGACCTAGCACAACCTTTTATTCTGGATGGGGAAAGAAGCCGCAAACTTTTAGAGGTAGTAAAACAGCAGACTTTAGACCTCAAAACTAATATGAACATAGTCGGAGACATTGGTGTCATCAATCCTGCAACAGCCCAAATACCAAAAACCATATTTGATGACATCATTTACGATCTATTGCTACCCAAGCAATTATGGATGCTTTTAGCCGCAATATTAAGTCTTGGAGCCGTTATCTGGTTTGTGATATCAAGATTTATGCGCAGACGCCGCAGACGAAAGCAAAAACGCTTCTCTACTTGATAGGAATGAGAATTTAAACCGAAATTTTTGGTGATTCTAAAATTGGGAATGGTGCGTTACGCTTTGCTAACAGCACCCTACTTTTGTATTTAATTTAATTCTGATTCATTAATTTTTACTCATTACTCATTACTCATTACTCATTACTCATTACTCATTACTCATTACTCATTACTCATTACTCCTTCTAAGCCTAATTTTTCTCAAACTTTTCTTCCCACGCATTGTGACTAGCTTTTGCTTCTTGAATCACTGGTGAAGCTGTTATGAGTTTATTTCCCAACCAATTAACCAAGGATAAGGGAAACTTTAAAGGACGAACAATATCTAAAAATAAGACTACACGGTAACCGTCAGTATCATTCCAGACCTCATGATAAAAAGTGTCATCAAAAATCAAGCTTTTACCTTCTTCCCAATATCTGACTTGGTCTTCAACCTGAATTCGACAATTTTCCTTGGGTTGGGGAACAATTAATCCCAAATGATAGCGAATTACACCTTTGTGTTTACCGCGATGTCTGGGAATATGTTTTCCAGGAGCAAGAATAGAAAAAAATGCAACCTTCATACCCGGTATTTTTTCGAGTAATTTTGTAGTTTCTGGACAGCGATCGCAATTTTTAGTAGCTTTAAAACCAAAAGCATAGAAAAAGTAGGTTTTCCAACGGTTGTCATTGGCGATGCGGGATTGACGTTTGGAAATATCTTGAAAGTTTGGTAGGTCGTCTACCCGTTCCAAGACTTGTTTTAGTTCTTGGCGAATTATCCCCGAATTAGCTTCTAATTCCTTAGCCCAAGGAAACTGTTCCACGTCGAAAAATATTGAATCTCCCACCAAAGAATTTTTGGCGACCAAGTTTTCTAACCATGAATCCTTAGTGACCAATTTCTCTAGCTTTTTGACAATTATGTCCAATAAACCCTTCATATTTAGCAAATTTAAGATATCTGAAACTTAAAACTTAAGACTTAAAAGTTAACACTTAAGATTACAAGTAAACTACAGCCTTTGTATCAAATGACGCAATTTTTGTTCTCTATCTTTACTGGCGATCGCAGCTAACCAAGCACTTGCAATATGAGGTGCAGCCATTAAAGCTCCAGAATGTAACCGCCATTTGTTCCAAGTAGTCATCGCCCGGAATAGGGGAAAAATATGCCAGAAGCGATTAATGGAACAAACAACACTATCGCCTAGAGATGTTACCTCATGCCACCATCCACAAGGGATAAAGAGAATTTCACCTGGATTGAGTACAACTTCGTAACGATGGGCGAGTGCTTGCTCAAATCTAGGGAATTTTACTAGATTGGGACGTTCGGGATAAACCTGGGAGTAATTAGCCCGCAGCTTCAAGCCATAACGCAAATAATTAAATAATGATAATGGGTAGAGGTTATAAGTTTGAGAAGGTGGAAATAACACCAGCCGCTTTGAACCATATAACTGTACTAAAGTTCCGTCCATCGGGTCGTAGTGCAGGGGGGTAACATGGGTATCGGGACAAACCCAGAGATTAGGACTAGTCGCCGGCATTTTCAAACCCATGGCTACTTCTGCTTGCCGAAGTATAGGTGTATCTTCAAGGGGTGTATTTTTGAGAGCACATCTACCTAAATAAATATCTTTGTTGTAAGCCTCTTCACTACGTACCATTTGAGCATATTCACGAAATGGCATACTGCGAGACTCAACGCCACTACCGATGTTATCCCACTGATTTTTTTCTTTTTTATATCTTTCCCAACCGTTGAAACGAACGGGATATTTTCGGTCTCCTAATTTCTCACAGAGAAAGTCTAAATCCCAAACAGGTATAGAATCAAGTAATCCAGTCACAACAACTGGAGTGCCATTTTTTTGATGTTTTTGGAAAAATTTCTCCGGAGTTAGGGAAGTTTTATCGATGCGCGTAACTTGATGGAAAGAATAATTTTTTGGTAACGAATTATTTTCTTCGAGCGATTGTTGCATAAGTCTGTACTTGTTTGCTAATCCTAGTTACGAATTAAAGGGAATATTGGTTTTGATTTGAGTTCGATTATTTTCTCCATTTGGGTTTGGAGAATCTAGCTACGGGTAGGAAATTTGTAGTTTTTAGTTACATTTAATACTTAAGCATGAATATTTGAAATTGAAAGTTGTTAATATTTGAAATTTAAATCGAAATTTAAATCAAAGGGGAATTTCATCCCCATTATTAAACTAAGAGTGATAAAAAAGTCTTAAAAATTACTATATTTTTACTAGTGTTCGCCTGATAAATTGACTTCGCGCTCGATTACTAATCCTGCAAGGAGTTGTCTATCTTCACTAATATGGGGAAATTTCAAATGGGATTCGGGTATTCCCTTATCTAACAGTCGCTGTCGAAGTGTGCTAAAACTACCACTAGCCAAAATTCGCAAATGGGGTGATGGTAATACTTCATGTTGTCGTTTTTCTTCATAGGAAACATTTAGTTTCTGTAAAGCCTGATCGAATTTTGCCAAAAATTTCTCTGGCTCGGCGAGCGAACAACTAGGGGATAATTCTATATTTAATAAGTAGCGAGGTGGAAATTCATTTTCGGAAAGGGTGACACAAAAATTTTCTAGGGGTGAGTTAAACTCTTCTTGAACTTTCTTAACAGCCTGAATAACATGAAATTCACTTGTTTTTTCACTGGTAGCAGATAATAAGCCACCCACACGGTGACGGAAAACGATTATGGGAGCTTGTTCGTAAAAACCCACCACTTCCACTACATCACCGATATTGTAGCGATACAATCCGTTATAGTTAGTGACCAAAATTCGATAATATCCCCCAGCTTGAACTTCGGACGCCAAAAGTGTTTTTGGTTGTTCTGCATCCCATTCTTTTTGGGGAATAAACTCAAAAAAACCGCTGTCAATAGCTAAAATGGCTCCATCAGTATTTAGATCGTAACAAGCACCAAAAGTCGCTTCAGATGAAGCATAAATTCCCCCAAATATGGGAGTATCACCAAAATAGGCTGGAAATTTTTCAAAATAAAAATCCGATGTTCCACCACGAGCTGTAGCGATAACAGCAAGATTTTGCCATGCTAACAAAGGAGTAAGTTTACCTTCACTACGAAGAATTTCTTGGAGTTGAGTGGCTCGCTTGGAATTGGGGAAAAATTGCTTTTCTATTGTATGACGCAATTCAGGTTTGATTTTAAGCCAAGGAGCTAATTCTCCATTTTTAAGATTATGAATTAACTCTTCAGAATACAATTCAAGATCGTTGGCTATTTGTAGTGCAAGAACGGGAAAAGTTGCTCCAATAATTTTCAAATTCGGATTTTGGAGAGCGAATAACAAACAAATATAGTTACGAGATACTGAATCTAAGACTTCTAGAGCTTCAGGGGGTTGGGCAAAAACTTGCTTGTAAATACATTTAGTAAATCTATTCAAACGCAAAACACCACTACTAGAAGTTCCATAGGGAATTCCACTACTTGTACGTCCGCTAATTAACGTTGAAGTAGTCATCAGCATTTCACCCATTGAATTTCCGCGTTTATGAATTGCTTCAGTTGAAAATCCAGTGGCTACTTGGTTAATTCGATTTAAAATTTGACGCGATCGCTTGGTTACGGGGATTAACTTTTGCTTACCAGTAGAACCACTACTACGATTGAGGTGAACTACCGGATCAGGTGTGAGAATATTGTTTTCACCTTTGGTAATTCGTTCAACAAAAACTTCATAACTGCTGTAAGCTAATATCGGTATAAGGTTGCGAAACTGTTCGACATTTTTAATTTCTTGAAGTTTGTATTTTTTCGCAAATTCTGTGTTTTGATAAGCTTTTAGTAACGAAAGCAAAAATTCCTCTTGGACAGCCTCAACTTGACGAGTTTTAGTAACAAAATTTGCTTTAGTAACTTTCGTTGCCGCAGTAATTATTGATAAAAATAAGTTCGTCATTCAATCCTCACACTAATTTGTTGTCTAGAATATTCAGGGAGTTTATAGCTATTTGCTAAATTAATTAAAACTCATTACAGTAATGGGTGCTCCTGTGCCATATCAGAGTAATTTAAAAACATTAATAGATTGGTATAAAAATGAAGCAAAACAAAATTTTATACAGTTTCTCTTATTTCTTTTATTTGTTTTTCTAATGGCATTTTTAAATGGTTTCTATTGCCCGTAAAAATTTGTTTGAAGACATACCTCGCTTTTTAGTGGCGCAAGCAGGTATTATGTTTGCTGTTAGTCTTGTCACAATTCAAACAGGTATATTCAATGGTGTCATTCGCTCAACATCACTGTTAGTTGATAATTCTCGCGCTGATATTTGGGTTTCATCAAAGCGGATGGTGCATTTGGAGCTTACAGAATCTATTTTGTTTGACCATGTTGTCAGGTCTAGAAAAGTAAATGGTGTCTCCCGTGCTGAAGCATTGATGACGGGAGTATCAAGATGGCAAGTTCCCAAAGGTCAGTTAACTGTAGTCAAGTTGTGGGGATTCGACCCTCAAGGGCAATTATTTGTTCCAGGGTCTGTTCAAAAGGGTAGTGTAAGTGCTTTACAAAAACCCTATACAATCCTTGTCGATCGTAGCGATTTAAGGTCTTTACGAATGAAGAAACTTGGCGATCAGGGGAAAATTGGTTCATTGCCAGCAAATTTAGTTGGAATTGCTCAAGATACTCAATCTGTACTTTCTAGCGCATTTTTGTTCGCTTCCTTGAAAACGGTCAATGCGTACAACAACAGTAGTGTTTCTTCCAGGGTAGATTGTAAATTAGTATCAGGAGAATTTAAGTGTACCAACGTTTACGAAAGGGCAAAAGATTCCCAGGATACAGGTAGCTCTTCTGTTCCCGAAGCTCAACCCATAAGCCTTAATACTCCCGTATCTTTTATATTAATTAAAGCAAAACCCGGACAAGACCTCCAAAAGCTGAAACAAGATTTAGAAGCAGCCTTACCTGAGATACGTGCTTATACTCGCGAGGAACTGTCTCAAAAAATACGTGACTACTGGCAAAAACGTACTGGAATTGGATTTATTTTAGGTTTAGGTGCAGTAGTGGGTATGATAGTTGGTGTAGCTATAGTGGGTCAAATCCTTTATTCTTCTGTATCCGATCACATTAAAGAATTTGGAACCCTTAAGGCTATGGGGGCGTCAAATAGGGTAATCTATGGAGTAATTGTTGAACAATCGTTGTGGATGGCAGTTATCGGATATGTTCCAGGTATGCTGCTTTGTTGGGGGCTAGGAAACTGGACTTTGGCCACTCAAGGTATTGTGATTTTAATCACGCCAGTCACTGCTGTTGGTGTTTTTGGAGTTACTGTTCTGATGTGTGTTGGTTCAGCACTATTTGCAATTCAAAAAGTCAGTCACGTGGATCCGGCTATTGTTTTTAAAGCGTAATTTAATTTTAAGGCGTTGTTTAAAATCTTTGGTCTGGTATTGTCTTAATGTTATCTCAGCCAGGACTCATATTGTGTTCATCTAATCTTTATATTATACAGAAGATTTATAAATAAATGAATTTGTATCACTACTTAGCGTCTGAGTACTAAATATCCATATCCTCAATTAAAAGGAATGACTATTTCCAAACAATTTGAATTTATTGGGAATTCTATAATTAACGGTTGGTCTAGACCTAACCCAATAAATATTTATCCGGAGAAATCCTGCGGTATCTTTGCCGAAGGGATAGAAATGACTTATCAATCTGGTAAAGAGCGCTTTGTCGCTCTTAAAGGAATTGACTTACAAATATCTAAAGGTGTAATTCAATTATTGATGGGACCATCTGGTTCTGGGAAAACTACTCTGTTATCAATTTTAGCCGGTATTCTAACACCAACTAATGGCAAAGTGCATTTGTTGGGCAAAGAAATTACAAAAATGTCCCGCAAGCAATTATCTAGATTCCGTCGCGATCATATCGGTTTTATTTTTCAAGGTTTTAATTTATTCCCCGCTTTAACCGCTGCAGAAAATGTAGAATTAGCTCTTAATATCAAAGGTATAAAAGGAAAAATAGCTCGCCAACAGTCTTTGGAGTTGCTTTCCCAGGTCGGTTTGGCGGCTAAAGCACAATTACTTCCCCGCGATTTATCGGGGGGACAAAAACAAAGAGTAGCGATCGCAAGAGCTCTGGCTGGTAATCCCCAAATTATTATGGCTGACGAACCGACTGCGGCTTTAGATTCTCATAACGGACAAGCTGTAATTGAATTGTTGTGTCAGTTAGCAAAGGAAGGAGGAACTACAGTTGTAATTGTCACTCATGACCCACGGATTAAAGCTTTTGCAGACAATATTACTTTTCTCGAAGATGGCGAAATAGTTCCCGGCGAACTTTAGCTTTCATATTTCGCTTCTATTTTCAATTGCTACCTCACACACAATGTCCGCTCTTTAACCATTTTTAATTAACTTTTATCTTGATTTTCATCATTAAATTAGCTATTGCTATTTGTGGCTCGATTCAAAACTCTAAAAACTCTAATTTTGTATCTCTAATTTTTATTTTTGTTCCAGGCTCTAATTTTTATTTTTGTTCCAAGTTCTAACTTTTATTTTGTTCCAGGCTCTAATTTTTATTTTTGTTCCAAGTTCTAACTTTGATTTTGTTCCAGGTTCTAATTTTTATTTTTATTCTAAAAAATCTTTAAACACAGGTACTAAATCTTTGCGACTCGTAACTAAAGTTGAAAATGAGCAATCGCTATAATCTGTACCTACGGACAGAGGAAAAGGCTCTGATTTTAAAGATACCCAGCTTCCACCAGCAGCTTGAACAATTACCCACACAGCAGCAATGTCCCACACTTTTGGTGTCGCTTCAACTCCACCTAAAACCGCTCCATTAGCTACTGTTAAAAAGTTATAGCTAGCAACACCCAACATACGAATTTTACAAGGAAAATCTTTTTTGAGTACTGAAGTACTGCGGGAACAAAGATTAAAAAAATGTTGGCTACTAGGTTCATCAGGACTTGTATGAATTTTTTCTCCGTTGCGAAATGCTCCAATCGGTATATCTAAACCAGACGAACCTTGCCAAAATCCATAAAATGCTTGGTCTAAAGTTGGTACATACACGTATCCAAAAACAGGTGTTCCTTCATACAGTAAACCTAAAGAAATTGCCCACATTGGAAGACCGCGTGTGAAATTAGTCGTTCCGTCTAATGGATCGATTACCCAACACCATTGTTTGGAAGGGAAAACTTTTTCTCCTTCTTCAGAAAGGATGCCATGATCGGGAAAAGTATTGGCGATCGCACTGACAATTTCTCGATCTGCCCATTTATCAGCTTTAGTAACTAAGCTACCATCAGCTTTGGCATCAGCTTGTACTCGACCGAAATCTTGCATTAACTGCTTACCGACTCTCAAAGCAGTTTTTTGAGAAAATTCAACAACCGTAGTCCAAAAATCAGTCATGTGCTAAATAATGGGAAATTATGATATTGGATAAACTTTGTAGCGTTTAGACTCAAAAGTAAGAAGATTCGACAATCGTAATGTAATATAAACCTTCACAATTATTTGTTTGTGGTTAACGCCAGGCTTGTGCAAACCACAGATGAATCATTTGAATTTTTTCCTTACCTCCAAAAAAATCAATATTCGACCTCAAAGCCACCTAGGATTATGATAAAAATGAATTCCACCGTGGTAGCTGTCAACTGCTTTAATCCCGGAGAATTCCACAGAAATAGTACAACCCGTGCTTTCAATAGTCCCATCACATAAGGGCTGCACGGCTGACCAATCGCAGTAATACAACGGTTCACAAATATCTTGATATTTTGGCTCACCTAATTTATGCCAAATATCGTACTCGTTAAAACTTTTATCTTGGTATTCTGTGATTTCTTTATCTGGATCTATTGTTTTAGCTTCTCCGTAACAATGGAACTCCCAAATAATACCTTCCTCAAGCTTTTCCAACTCATCCACATCTACACAATCAAGCCAGAAGTTAATCTCAAATAAGAAACTAGGAAATCGTGTTAAGCAGTCTTGTTCTACAAATTTAGTAGCACTTTCTACTTTTTCGCACAACTGTCTTAACTTAGGTAAGGCTTTTCTTCGAGCTATTTCTTCGTTATCGGCAATTAATTCATAAGAAATATTTAATACTGCCACGGGCTAATTTTAACCTCTTCTAAAATATTTGCATGCATCAGATAACCAGCATATAAAACTCTCTGTTCTCTAGGTGTTAGCTAGTTTAAAATAACTAATATTAAGTCCGCTATATTTATGCTTTGTAGCATCCATAGTTGCTAATAAACAATTAAATTAGAAATAATGCAGCCCCATTTCTTATATGTCAAAAAGTGAATCTGGTTTCGGTCGCTCCATTCCCGAACGGGAGTATAACTTCTTTGTTGTTGGTATTGGTGCATCGGCAGGGGGACTCCGGGCTTTGGAGGAGTTCTTCGAAAATATGCCCACCGACAGTGGGGCTGCTTTTGTCGTAATTCAGCATCTATCCCCAGATTTCAAAAGCCTGATGAAGGAACTCCTGGAACGACGCACCCGTATGGCAATATATCGGGTCACAGAAGGGATGGAGTTGGAACCAAATTCAGTATATTTAATCCCTCCAGGTAAAAACCTGGTGGTAGAAAATCAAAAACTACATTTACTCGAACAAGAGGAAAGAAATCGCCACGGACTTAACTTTCCCATCGATATCTTTTTTGAATCTCTCGCAAAAAATTATGTGGATCGCTCCATCGGAGTGATTTTATCTGGTACTGGTAGCGATGGAACCAACGGTTTGCGAACCATTAATGAAGCTGGTGGCTTTGCAATGGTACAAGACCCAGCCACAGCCGAATTTGATGGAATGCCCCGTACTGCGATCGCAACGGGAGTAGTAGACCGAGTTTTATCTCCCAAGGAGCTAGCCCAAGTGATCAATCAATTGGTGCGATCGGTTTATGCAAACCCTCCAGGGTTAATCCCAAAATCCCCAAACGAATCGAACCAAGATCCAGTTACATTTCTTAATTCCTACAACTTACAACGGATTGCCACAATTCTCGCCCAACACGAACAAATTGATTTTTCCCACTACAAAACTAGCACTTTGTCGCGGCGCATTCATCGCCGTTATCTAATTAGCGGTTGCAATCATCTCAATGATTTTATTTGCTTGTTAGAAACCTCTCCTGAAGAGCGGGCGATTCTCCGTCATGATTTGCTAATTAGTGTTACCCAATTCTTTCGCGATCGCCTTGCTTGGGATTTCTTAGAAACTGATGTAATTCCCCAACTAATTGCTCAAACTCAGCCGAAGGAGGAGTTACGCTGTTGGGTGACTGCTTGCGCCACAGGAGAAGAAGCATATTCCTTAGCTATCCTATTAGATGAAGCCGTAGCCAAATCAGACAAACCGGTAAGATTTAAAATTTTTGCCACAGATATTGACAAAGTGGCTTTGGAAAAAGCAACCCAAGGGATTTATCCCCAAACCATCGCCAATGACGTTAGTTCCCAACGTTTAGAACGTTATTTTGTTCGCAAAGATAATTCTTTGCAAGTGGTGCGCAAGCTGCGAGAAAAGCTATTGTTTGCCCCCCACGATCTAACTAAAGATGCTGGTTTTACCCGCATGAATTTAATTACTTGTCGCAATGTTTTGATTTATTTACAATCAGATTTGCAACAACAAGTACTACGAAATCTTCATTTTTCTTTAGTTTCTAAGGGTGTTTTATTCTTAGGAGAAGCAGAAACTCTCGGTCGAATTGAACCTGAATTTAAACCACTCCATAAAAAAGGTAAAATCTACCAAAAACGCAGAGATATTAGATTAACTATGCCTATTAAGGGGATAGAGAAAAATTCTCGTCAATTTCTTCCCTATTCCCTACCTAAAAATCCAAATGAGAATCGTCTCGAGCCAATGCTAGATAAAGCATTTATTGCTTTTTTAGCTAAATATAAAGCGACCTGTTTATTAGTAGATCGAGAACATAAACTTTTTCACACTTTTAATGATGGAATTGAAGTTATAAAAGTACCTTCAGGTCGAACGACTACAGAAATTACAAAACTAATCATTCCCAGTTTACAATTACCTTTAATTACTGCCCTTCACCGTGCAAAAAGAGAGCGCTCTGCAGTCTCTTATACCGGTATAAAATTAAATGAATTAGACCAATTAGATAAATCGGGAAAACAAACGGTTAATAATGTAAAACTTGAAGTTATCTATCATGAAAGTAATAAATTAGCAGATGATTTCTTTACGATTTTTATCCAAGAAGATGAGACTCCACAACAGTTTTCAGGGGAGCGCTTTGAAGCCGATGCCGAAGCATCACAAAGAATTATGGAATTGGAGTATGAGCTACAGCAAACCCGTGAAAATCTCCAAGCTGTAATTGAAGAACTTGAAACTACCAATGAAGAACAACAAGCAACTAATGAAGAGTTAACAGCTTCCAATGAGGAGTTACAAAGTACTAACGAAGAACTACATTCAGTTAATGAAGAACTATACACTGTAAATGCCGAATATCAATCAAAAATTGAAGAGTTAACCGAATTAAATAATGACATTGATAACTTGTTGCGGAGTACGGAAATTGGCGTCGTCTTTTTAGATCGACATCTAAAAATTCGTAAATTTACTCCTGCAGCAACAGTTGCAATTAACCTAGTGGAAGCGGATATTGATCGCCCATTAGAACATATTACCCACAACTTAGATTGCCACAACCTGATCGAATTACTGCGCTCGGTAATTGACAGCCAAAAATTATTAGATCAGGAAGTTAAGTTAGTCAAACAGGATTTTCACCTGTTGATGCGGATTAATCCCTATTTACTAGAAGACGGTAGATTGGATGGATTAGTAATTACTTTTGTTGATATCCACGAACTTAAAACAATCCAAGAACAAATTCGTTTGGTCAATCAAGACCTGCAACAATCTCAGTCTCAATTACAACAACTAAATCAGGAATTGGAAGCCAGGGTAGAAGAACGTACCTTAGCTCTGCAGCAATCGGAAACTAGACTGAGGGCAATTTTAGAAACAACTTCCTCACTAATTTATCTTAAAGACCTTGAAGGGCGTTATCTTTTAGTTAATAAGCAGTATACAGAACTATTTCGTGTAACTGAAACTGAATTATTAGGTAAGAACACTCGGGATATTTTTCCTCAACACATTGCTGAAGCTTTAATCGCTAACGATCGCCAGGTTTTAGAAACTAAATCAGTTTTAATATTTGAAGAACAACTTCCCATCTCCGACGGTAGCCTTCACACCTATATTGCCACCAAAGCACCTCTGCTCGATGCTAATGGTGAAGTTTATGCTATTTGTGGGATTTCAACCGATATCAGCCAACAGAAACGAACTGAAGTCGAACTTAGGGAAAGCGCCGAACGGGAAAGAGCAATTCGTAAGGTCGTAGAAAAAATCCGCAAAAGCTTAAATTTACAAGAAATTTTCCAAGATACTACCGATGAATTGCGGAAAACTTTAAAATGCGATCGCCTAGTTCTTTACTCTTTTAACTCCGATTGGAGTGGTGAATTTGTCGCTGAATCTGTAGTTGAAGGTTGGGAACCACTGTTGAGAAATACGATGCAAACGGGTTGGAAAGATACTTGTTTGCAGGAAACTCGAGGTGGTCGCTGTAATCAGCATGAAGCTTTTACCGTAAATGATATTCAGACTGCGGATTTGAGTGACTGTCACCGCGAAATGTACGAACAGATTCAGGTCAGAGCTTTTTGTATCACCCCAATTTTTCAAGGGGATAAGTTATGGGGGTTACTCGCTGCTTACCAAAATGAACTTCCTCGGGAATGGAAAGAAGGAGAAGTTCGCTTACTAAGCCAAACTGGAATTCAATTAGGTATATCCATCGCCCAAGTTGACTTATTTACCCAAATTCAAAACCAATCTTTGCAACTACAACAAGCAAAGGAAGCTGCAGAAACTGCAAATCAAGCCAAAAGTGCTTTTATCGCTCACACCAGTCACGAATTAAGAACACCCCTTAATGCCATTTTAGGATTTGCCCAGCTTCTCAAGCGAGAACCAAGTAATACTCCAAATCAACAACGGGGGATTGATGTAATTCAACAGTCTGGTCAGCATTTGCTAACCCTGATTAATGATATTCTTTACATTGCCAAAATTGAAGCAGGTAAACTTACCCTAGAATTAAGAGATTTTATTTTACCTTCATTCTTAGATAGTTTAGTAGCCATTATTCGAGTACGTTGTCAACAGAAAGGAATAGAATTCCAATATCAAGTTCTGTCCGACTTACCGACAATAGTACGGGGAGATGAAACTCGTCTACGCCAATTATTACTTAATCTCCTTAGTAATGCAGTCAAATTCACTCCTACAGGTAAGGTTACTTTTAAAGTTGGCTATAGGAAAAATTTTCCTGGCGAAAACACATTTGAGTCAACAGCAAAGCATTTGGAAGAAGCGGTTGCAGATAAAATCCGTTTCCAAATTGAAGATACAGGAATAGGTATTCCTATAGATAAATTAAAAGAAATCTTTCTACCCTTCTACCAGTTAGATCGTCATCAATCTCCCCAAGAAGGAACTGGACTGGGTTTAACTATCAGCCAAAATCTCGTCGAACAGATGGGTAGTCAAATTCAAGTTCATAGTATTTTGGGTGAGGGTAGTATATTTTGGTTCGATCTAGATTTTCCCACTGTAGAAACCCCCGTAGCGATTATTCCAAGTAAAGATTCCAATCTTGACATTACTGGTTATACGGGACAAAAACGTCAAATTTTAGTAATAGATGATTTAGATAATAATCGGGAAGTTTTAGTTAGTTTCCTTGCACCCCTTGGCTTTGAAATCATTGAAGCTAGTTCGGGAGCAGGAGCGATCGCCCAAACTCGACAACATCAGCCAGATCTAATCGTACTAGATTTAGTGATGCCAGAGATGAATGGTTGGGAAGTTACCCGAATCTTAAGACAAGAAGCAGGTTTTCAAGATTTACCAATTATAATTGTTTCAGCTAGCACACTTCCAGCCGATGAATCCCAGTGTTATGAAGTGGGAGCAAATGGATTTCTTGCAAAACCCCTAAATTTTGAGAAATTGCTGCAGATTTTAGAAGAGTATCTAGATCTAGAATGGGTCACTCAAAATGGTTCAACTCATTCCCTGCTGAATCAAAAATCAACACCAGTACCAACAGAAAGCAATGGTGAAAATATATCTTTAATAACCCCATCACCAGCACAATTAAATCAAATTTTAAAACTGGTAATGCAGGGAGACATCCGGGGAGTTTTATCCCAGATAGATTTTTGGGAACAGGAAGAACCAGAATTAGTTCCCTTTTTACAACAAATCCGTCAACTAGCAGAAGCTTGTCAGTTGAAAAAGCTTAAAGAGTTCGTTAGAAGTAGAATTTAGACTCTAGCCAATCGCTGCTAATCCCCAATTCCCATCACTCACAACGCCCTGAAGCCTGAAAACTTGGCGGTGTTGCTGCATCAGCAACAAGCATCACTTCTCCCGCTTTGTTGATTACCGCTCTCTGGGCTTGGACTATTTTATTAATGGGTTTATTAACAGTTTCACTAACAGTAATATTATTTTCAATATTATTTTCTATAATCTCTTCTTTACCTTTGCGTTGCGCGGTTTCCCTGGGTACTGAGTTGAGTCGCCAATCTTCCCATAGGTTTTGACGATCTAACACTGTGTTGGGTGAAGGTGGTAAACCGCCCCTTCCAATAATTATGAAGTGACTCTTACCTCTGAGAGCACAGAAATCCCGGTTAATTAATTGACTCACATCGACCAAATTATCATTTACCTTGAGTAGATTTTGGTCGGGTTCTGCATCAGCGTTATCAATTGTGATGGTTCCACTTTCGCGATCGGTTGCTCCTGTTGCAGTGATATCACTGGTGTTTGGGTTTTCTCGATCTCGAGGTTCAATTCCAAAAATACCTTGGCTATTGAAGATTCTGATATTACCACCACGAAAATCTCGGGAATTTGCTGTTATATCGCTATTTCCACTGCCAATGATAAAGCCATTTTTAGCATTAATTGTGATGTTACCACCAGGGATATTAGTTCCCTCAGCGTTGGTGGTAATGCTGCTGTTATTGCGTAGGATTGAAAGTGGTGAATTGAGGGTGATATTTCCTCCGCCTCCTACGGTGTTAGCACTGATTTTTCCTTTATCTAAAAGGATAGAGTTAGCGTCAACTGTAAAAGAACCTGCTTCTCCAAAACTTTCTATTTCCCCTAAAACAACATTTTCGGGATCTGGTATCTGACTGTTTAGATTGATTTCAGCCCCATCCCTAACAATCAATTCCTTTGTGTTTATTTTCAAGTTTCCAGCACCTCCAGAACCTTGAGTTGAAGTAAGTAAGCGACTAGCTGAAAAACCATCTGCTGAAGTTCCAATTAACACCACAGACTCAGAGGCATTTATGATCAAGTTTCCTCCTCTGCCTGTACCTTGTATAAATGGGGTATCTCTAGAATCACGTTTTCCTCCAGAGTTTACTGTAATTACAGCTCCGTCTTGGACAAGCAATTTGGTAGTATTAATAGTAAGATTACCTGCATCTCCAGTAGCAAAACTTGCAGCAGATAGTACAGTGCTGCGGTTAGTTGTAGTATTAATCAATGCTACAGACTCAGAAGAATTTACAATTACATTTCCTCCTTTTCCTTCTCCTAAATTAAATGAGTTTACTTGTGCGCCATCCCGAATAATTAATTGTTTAGCGGTTATCTTTAAATCTCCACCATCTTTATTACCCGTAGTACCACTTAATAACAATACATCCTCACCAATAAGTTCTATAGAATGACCTTGTAACCGGATATTACCACCTCCTTGACCACTGACATCAACAATAGATGAAATCAAAGATCCATCAAAATTTCGTCGAATAAATCTAATTTTCTTAAATTCTTGCACGCCTTCATACTCGAAAACCCAACCTTGATTTGTCAGGTCCAGACTTACTAAACTATTCTCAGCTACACTTCCTAATTCAATTCGCCCCTCTGATGCAGTTAGATTTCCTCCTTGTAGAGTGATATCACCTCCTAAAAGTGCTAAAGTTTCACTGGTGGGTACTTGTAAACCAACAGGCTTTTCGAAAATATTAATTGCGCCATCAGGACTTGCTTGAGATTGATTGTCAATGGGTGCAGCTTTTGCTCCGAATTGTAAGCCTATAGGAACATTGACCGTTAGCAAGGATTTAGTTTTAGGTTCCGTAGCGCTAAATTCGATATCTTTAGCGAAATTGATACTACTAGCTGTACTCCCGACAAATGAACCGCCAATGTTTAGAGAAGCATTAGGACCAAAAATGATTCCGTTGGGATTGATTAAAAACAAATTTGCCGTGCCATTGGCACGAAGTTTACCATCAATATTAGAAACAGAATTTCCTGTAACTCTAGTAATAATATTTTGAATATTGATAGCATTTTTAAAGTCTGCTGTCACACCGTTAGATATGGAAAATTCTTCAAAACTGTGAAATAGGTTACTTCCTAGATTGGTTCCACCTTCAATAATCCTGACATTTCCCTGTCGTGTAACACGAGAGTTATTGGGTAGAGTCGTGTCTGGTATGATTTGAGCACTTGCAGAGTTTGCATAAAAAGCAACAATCAATAGCTCGCTTAGCATTACACTACTAATTGTAATTCCTAAGTCTTGAAACCAGTTCCAAAAAGTATTCATCTCGAATATTATATCCCTGTAGGGAAAATGCAGTGGCTATAAACCACACTTGTACTAAAGTATATTCACATCAGTAGTTTAGATTTAACCTTTATCAAAAATTAATGTTAGATAACGAAGTTTTCCATTAATTCTATTACTGTCAAATCTAGATTAATACACAAAATTTTTCGTTTGACAATCATCAAAAACATTGTACACATGCACGCATACTTAGCTTTACAAGAAGTAAATAAATAGCCAAGTGTTTTGTGTTTTGGGCTCACATATTTAATAGACATACCTAATTGTAATACAAGGTTTATTCTATTTTAGTGGACTAATGCATTTGAGTGAATGTCTTACATAAATCTTACTAGAAAGCGAAAAATGATAACTTGTGGTTCTTCAGTACCTGTTATGCCAAACTATTAGTTAAAAATCATAGATAGACTTCAAAATAAAGGTTTAAATACCGAAATCGTGTCAAAAGGTTAAAATGTTAGCTTTTATAGTCAATTTTCCTTGTACAGCCTAGTTTTCAGATTTTTAAATTAACTTTTTAGCATACTAAGTACCGAAGAGCCTAACTTGTTTATATCAAATAAAAATAATTTCCCTAAATAAATCAAGCCCAATTAATTTAGAACATAGGGCTTGCTAAACAGTATGAATTTTATAAAGGTCCTTATATCATAATCAAATATATAGGAATCCGGTTTGATTCTTGAAAGAGTTTTTAGGCTTTAGGCTTGCAACATAAGCTTTTGAGTCTCAGTATATTTTCAAAATTCAAATATGATTCCTATATAATAAGAATCTTACTAACAATATGACTTGGGCTTACAACATAATTGACCATTCATAATACAACAAACTAATAGAGTTATTTCCTCTCCAATAAATGTTTGTGAAACACTACTTGTAGACAATTCTTGTGTATTATTTATCTTGTTGATTTTGTCAACATTAATTACTACTGGAATTTCTAATTCTTCACCTGAAAATCCATATTTTTTGTATAAAGCACTGAACTCAGCTTGACTAAGAGTATCCTCCATTAAAACCACCATTTCTTGTCTGAATTGCTCTAAAGTTGCATTATCCATAATATTTGCTCCTTGAATTAATCTTATTGGAAAACTTAAATTGCACCAATTTATATAAAATTGGCTAATAGCAATAAGACAAAAATAAAACAATAAATACCCAACTTAAAACAAACCCACTATTAACAAGTAGGATAATTTATCACTGTAAATATGCGTTAAAGCAAATTACAACTTCAAATACTATTTGAATTAGTTGAATATATAACCTATGAAAACTAGGTTTCAATTGTTTTTTGTCCCTTCAATAATTAATAGGTATGACCATAATTAACTTATGCACCAATAATTCATACATTTATCTACCACGAGCAAATTTACTTTACTCGAAACGCAATTCATCTGTTAGATTGATACTTAATGTATTGCTCTTAGCTTTTATATACAAGAGTTCTAGGCTACATTTAGTCGTTCGGAATAGCTGAAATACAATAATTTAAATTCTGTCATGAAAGTTTGACAAAATTATTTTCACAGATTTTTTAGTACTAGTGTATTGTCACTATAAATTATTAGCTAAGTTTAGATTTAGCTACTATTTTTAGTATTATGATTCTGTCTGCGACAGAAAATATTAATTTAAGAGAGAAAATAAGTCTGTATGGGGTGAACAGCAATTAATGCAGTGGTATTTGGCGGAATATCGTTCCAGAAAAAATTATGTGTAGAAATTTTTCGTGTACAGAGATGCTAAAATCACCCCGTCATGTGAGTGTGGTGGGAAGGGAGGTAAGGTTTTGTTTTTGTACTTTGGGTTAATCGGAAGAAATTGTTTATCTGGTTTGATTGTTAATCACTAGGATTGGTGGAGTGTAAACCTGTATAATGATTTTTTTGTTGGGTTCCTTCACTTAAACCCAACTTACTCGCTAAATTGACAAATCTTTATCACTTAATTTCTGATTCCTGTAGATAAGGGGAAAATAGATATCCATTTTTCACCCCATCCGTTACTAATCCTCCATCCGTTGTTAATCCGCATCCGTTACTACCTAATCCCCAATCACCAATCCCAAATCGCCAATCCCAAATCCCCAACCCCATCAAAAATTCCTAAACAGTAATAAAACGGTTTGCATCGATCCAACCACCAAACCTAAAATTCCCCCCAAAGTGACAATTGCTTGCAATTCATTTTTGACAATTCCCTCGATCGCATTTTCTAAATCAGCAGGAGAAGTTGATTTAACGCGATTGATAATCACTTGGTCGATAGACAAAATCGGAATTGTCTGGATCACAATTTTTTCTAAATCTTTTTCTAAATATCTTTCTAAAATTAAAGCCAACTCTTTACTGACAACTTCTAAAGAAGAATTAACAACCTCCGAATTACTCAGACGCTTCACCAACAAAACCGCAATATGCTCCCAATTAAGAGAATCGCTAAACCCCTTTAAAACATCGCTACCACGGGTTTGCATGTATTGACGAACGCTATCGCGCGTTGTTTTTCGTAATTGACGAACCGTACCTACCGGTAAATTTTGTAAAGATAAATTTTGCAAAAATTCCTTCAGACGTTCCCTTACCTTTAGATCCTTCACTAATTCCTCGATGCGATTATTGGTAGCGTCCTTCTCATCCAAACAATAGGTACGCAAACGAGTCAAACTATTACGCAAACCAAATAAATTTGCAACCACCCAATAAGTACCACTGGTTTTTTCCCGAAAGCTGTCATCAATGGTTTGAATCGTGCGATCGGTCAAAAAATCGACGATCGCCACCCTAATAGTATTTGGAGGTAAAACAACATGAAGCAACCAATCAGCAAGGCGATCAGCTTGTTCCTCACTCAGGGTAAACTCTAACAGAACCTGGTCAAAAATCTGGTTAATTTGGGCTTCCAAAAAATCTTCACGTCGCGCCAAAACCTTTAACAGACGCGGTAAAGACTCCCCCAACAAATCCCGTAAAATTCCCGCAACAATTCTGGCTGTTTTTTGTTCCTTATCTAATTGAACTTGATCCAGCGCCATTCTTAACAACCAAAGAATAGCAGCTTGTACCCGTTCTGTTTGTAATAATCGCCGCGCCAGATTTTGAATTTCATCCGGAGTCAGCAGGGAATTCATGATCGTGTTGGAAATATTTTTCGCCAACCGTTCTTGATTGCGGGGAATTAAACCGGGAGTAAAGGGAACCCTTCGACCACCGATATAAATCGCTCGGTAAGGGCGAAACAGCATTTTTATGGCTAAATCGTTAGTGAAATAACCGATAATCCCCCCAGCAACCGGGGGAGTTATATAGAGCCAGATGTTAGACCAATCCACAATATGTCAGGATCTTTTAGAAACGTAAGATGCGCTCAAAAAAAAGCACATGAATATACACTATTTTAGGAAAACTTCTGACGTATCGCTGTAACAGAATAAGGAGTAATGAGTAATAAGTAATGAGTAATGTTAGCGTAGCGGGGTGCGACCTAGCGTAAGCGTACTGTAAGTATTGCGCACAGTAATGAGTAAGAAGTAACTGATAACTTGCTGTAATCCGGCGTACGTTAAAACGCACTCTCAGCATACCGTGTCCACAGAATATAACTCTTTCCCAGTCTGATTTATCAGACTTTATCTATGAGACTGGGAATTTATTCCTAGGTGGTTCGTTGGACTAGTTGAGAATGGTGCAAGCAATTGAGAGTAAGTGACTTATACCAATTCAATAAATGATTGCAACACATTCCTCGGTAGAGAAGTTCAGAAGTTCAGTTGAACGTCTGTAAAAAAATTTATTTTTCGCATTATTTTTCTAAATTGGTATTACAAAAAATAATTTATTACAGGTTAAAGACAAGATAAGTTACGCGATCGCTACTCATTACTCCTTGCTTCTTTCTTTACTTCTTACTCTTTACTCTTTACTCCTTACTCCTTACTCCTTACTCCTTACTTCCTCACCACCAAAACCCCCATAACACCATTTGCGATCGGGTAGTGGACAGCTTGCTCAAAACCAACTTGAAGGGATAAATTTACCTGTTCCGACCCAATGGGGAAACAATCCAAACTCGGACTAATATAAGCGTATTCTTCCTTTAAGTTCATATTGGTGGCAACATTCACCACAATATTATTGAGATACCATTCCTGAAAACTTCTCATTAAAGGACTCTGGGGACGATGAAAATCTAAAATAGCCGCAGTCCCACCCGGTTTGAGTACCCGATAAATTTCTTTTAAACAAAGACTAATATCCTTTACATTTCTTAAACCATAACCCATGGTCGCAGCATCAAATTGATTATCCTCAAAAGGTAAATCAAGGACATCAGCCTCGATCCAAGTAATTGAAGGCTGAGGATACTGAGATTGGTAGCGTTGTTTAGCAATCCCTAGCAACTGCGCAGAAAAATCAACAGCATAGACTTTTCCAGATTTTCCCACCCGGCGCGCCAGACGAAAAGCTAAATCACCGCTACCACAACACAAATCTAAACAAGTATTTCCCCTACTAGCGCGACTCCATTTCACCGTCATTTCTTTCCAAATCCGATGTTGTCCCAAACTTAACCAATCATTAAGTTGGTCGTAAACTGGAGCAATGCGGTCAAAAATAGAGTGAACTTGATCGTACATGCGATAAAACCTGTGAAAGACGCGATTTACTTGCGTCTACATTATTTACGATCGCAAGCACAACCGAAAACAATCGCCAGTAGTTGAGCTGATATATGTATTATTTTGAGTTCCTCTTCTGGTAAACTTGAGGGCTTTTTCCACTGTAGGGAAAGAACGCCTAAAACTTCGGTTTTATAAGTAATCGGAACAATTAAATGAGCTTGGATTCCAGTTGCAACATAATGCTCTAGCTGACTGAGTTTTCCATCCTTCGAGATATTCGCACAAACTTGGATTGTTCCAGTTGTGATCGCTTCAGCAGTCAGAGGATCTGCATCAAGCCAGTTTTTTATAGTTCCTAATTGAGAGTAGATCGCTTGACTAGAGAGAAGTTTACTATCTTTTACAAGTTGTAAAATACAACCATCAGCAGCAAAATTTCTCCCGCAAGCTTGGACAATGGGATCGAGAGTTGTATCTAAATTAGTTGCAGACTTGGTAATTTCTACCAAACTTTTCAGCAAACCGATTTGAGCATTCGCGCGTCGTAACTCTTCCGTTCTTTGTTTGAGTAGATCGTAAGTTTCTGCAGCACGCTGCACCACCGCTTTGAGTTCATCCGGATCCCAAGGCTTAGTGATATATTTATAAACTTGACCGGCATTAATAGCATCAACCAAGTCTTCAATATCAGTAAAACCAGTGAGAATAATCCGGACAGTATCAGGAAACTGGGGTAATGTTTTGCTCAGAAACTCAGTTCCCTTCATCTCTGGCATTCTTTGGTCAGAGATAATAACAGCAACCTCTCCTTCTGTAGCTAAAACATCCAAAGCACTGATACCACTATCAGCCTTTAAGACCTGAAAATCACGTCTAAAAGTTCGATAAAGTAGATCGAGATTGTCCGGTTCATCATCTACTACAAGTATTTTTTGTTTTTTTCGTCGTGGTGAAGTCATTAATTGACGACTAATTTTATCGAGTTCGGGGGAATTATCCATAAAAGATAAATCTTTACTTATCTATGCTGTCGTTGTGACATTCCATACTAAATTTACCTTTGAAATTAGTATAATTTGCGAATTACAGCATATTCTCTACAGATATTGGTTACATATTTTATAACCGATTTTATAAGCATGTCATTAGTCACTACTTAATTAAAATTTAATATTTGCGATGTACCGGGTAGTAGAAAATGGTGTGGATTACACATTTGAGTTCTACAAGCTTTGAGCCTCACAGGTAATCGCAAAAACAGCAAAGCTTTACCAAAACCAAACAACTTGTAAATTGGAAAAAACTTGTAAATTGGTTCTATGACAAATCTACCGCCTAATCCCCAAGATTCAGATAATTTAACTGAAGCACAATCTCAACAACTGCTGCAAAAACTGCGGCAAAAACAAGGTAACTGGGTAGAATGGGGGGAAGAAATCGCCAAATTACAAAAATCAGGTTATAGTCCCCAAATAATTTTTGAGGCAACCGGTTTTGAACCAATTCAACAAAACCAAGTGATTGTTGGCGCACAAGTCTATCATTCTATAGTAAAAGCGAACGCATCAGAAGCAGTGCGATCGCATTATTGGCAAAGGGGAAGCGATATATTATATGAATTACGCATGCTTACCCAAGAAGAGCGAGCAACAGCAGCTGAGTTAACCCACCATCACCAACTGGATATGGATTCAGCCCGAGAAGTTGCTAGAGCAATCAAAGATTTTTCTCGTTTACCAAAGTTACCAGTTGGTTTTTCCCAACATCCAGGGGATGCAGTAGCTTACCAATGTTGGAAATTAGCTCGTCAGAAATCTGATTTACAAGAACGTTCTCGTTTAATTGCTAAAGGTTTAAAATTTGCTGCTTCAGATAGTGCAAGAAAACAAGTAGAACAATTATTAACTGATTTTACCGTTGTTCCAAAAAAACCAGCTCCCCATTTACCTTTGTATCGTCCCGAATCGGAATCTGACTTACCCCGGTTAGTCGCTGTCGTTGGGGAATTACCTTTATCCCCTTCAGAATTACAAGCAGTTCCCTCATTTAAAGAGGAAGGTGTTTTTGGGATAGTTAAATCTAGTGGCGAACAAACTTGGGTAGCTTTACCTGGTTGGCAAGTAATATTAAATGCTCAAGATCCAGTAGTTATTATTTGTAATAGCGATGTACTCCCAACTGATACTCAAACTTCTCCCGAATCAGTACTAGTAGTAATTGATCGCGCCCAAACAGAATGGGATGCTAATAGTTATTTTGCTGTAGAAAATTCTACAGGTGATAATTCACAAATTGATTTTCAGTGGTTTGAAACACAGCCAGAAGTATCGATACTTGGTCGTATAGTTGTGATTATCCGTCCTAAGAGAATTTTAGATGAAGAAATTACCAAAGATGCTTGGCAAATAGATGAGTAGCGATCAAGGATTGGGGATTAGGAATTGGAGATTGGGTATTGGTGATTTCCAAGCAATTACCCATTACCCATTACCCATTACCCATTACCAATTACCCATTACCAATTACCAATTACCCATGAATCACAAATAAGTATTTCAAAAAACATTATCTACAAACTTTGAAATATAAAAATGTTTTCTTCAAGAATAGTTTAAATAAATATAGCCTTACTTTAATATAACTACGTAATTAATGTAATATAAACTACTACAAATAGCATAATTAAATAACTAAAATAGAATGGAAACCCTGGACAGCAAAGACATCTTCCCAGTCTCACCAGACTGGGTTTTTTTTCTCTCAAAATTCTCTCCTAGAAGCTTTATCCTTTAGGAGTTAGGAGTCAGGAGTCAGAACAGACCGCGTCTTGACAGATGTTAGCAGAGCGGGGCGAAGCCTTTAAAATCAAGACTTTGCAAAACAATACTCACACCTATAATAAATTAAAGCGATTCCAAGCAAATCTCCCCTGAGACATACAGGATGTAACATTAAATATATATACTCAATTGAGTAACGAGTAATGTTAGCGTAGATAGCGTCAGCGTACTGGATTGCACGCGGCTTACGCCGTTAGCGCAGCATGCTGTAAGGCTTAACCGTAGGTAGCGCAGCTCTAGGTATTGCGCACAGTAATAAATAACCCCTACACACCAAAGTCTGAACCCATCCGCGTATCAACCCAACTTCTTACTCTTTACTCGTTACTCTAGAAACTCCTCACGCTCAAACGTACTTAGAAATTAACCAGTACATCGCAGCGGAAATAAAGCACCTATTTTTAAAAGGTCAAAGCTAGAAAAAAATAGTAATTTTGACTTTTGTCAGCGGAGCTATTTTGACTTTTTACTTCCGCGCAGCGGTACTAGAGCCAATCTCCATAAAGTGGAATTTCATCCACTTTGATTTCAAATGGTGCTCCTTGACCTTGTGGAGGATAAACTCGGATTTTAGCCTTATTGGTAAATCTTTCAAGACGATTACCCAATTGTGGGATATCGTTGAGTATATACCAGTAAGTTTCCATATCTGGGCAGTGAATTATCAGAGTCAAAGGTAATAACTTGATTGCAATTCGCCAACGACAATGAGATAGCAAAACTCGCGTAATGCGATCGCAAGCTTGCAAGAACAGTTTGGAAGTGAATTCTTCTAATTCTCGACGCAATAGTTGGTCGTTAAGAGTCTTACTCTCTGGTGGTAGATCGTCCGGAGAAAGGAAAGATTTTTCCATCTTGATAACCCCTTAGTAGAGTTAGGGACTAGGAATTGGAGATTAGGGATTAGGGATTAGGAATTGGATCGAGATATCTATCATTTTCCCAGTCCCCAGTCCCCAGTCCCCAATCAAACATAAGTCCGTACCTGTTGGTTATAGCGTTGGAGGCTTTCAAGGTTTTTTTGCAAGCTAGCAGAACAAGGTTTAAGCAGTAAAGTCTCTAGATCCAGTTGATCTTTGAGCTTCTTGATTTGGTCTCGACAGTGAGAGACATCACCAATAATTGAATTACTAAGTAAATAGTCCTCGTCGTAACAAATATTGTTGCGGTTGAATAACTTGGATTGATTCTTGTTGTTTTGCTGCATTACTGCAGCATTAGCTTGCATTTTTTTGCTGAAGGAGCGAATAAAAGGTAAAGCCTGATTTAATGCTTCCTCTTGAGTCTCAGCGACAAAGAAGAAACGCGCCAAGATGAATTTTTCCACACCACTAGAATTAATACTGCGATACTTGGCGATGGTTTGCTTTAATCTCTCCAATGCAAATGGAGGTCCCCCCATCAAACCAAAGGAATATTTTGCAGCAAAAGTAATTGCCCGATCGTCTCCGCTAGCTATATAGGTCGGAATTGGTTTTTGTATGGGTTTTGGATGAACCGTTACTCGATCGCATTCATAATATTGCCCATTAAAGGTTACTTCAGTTTCATATAAAAGTTTATGAACCAGCGCCATTGCTTCTAATGCTTTGGCACGAGATTCACTCATATCCGTGGCAAAATGTTTATATTGCTCGGGGAAAGGTCCACCTTTAGCAATACCGAGGGCTAATCTTCCTTGGGATAAGTTATCAAGAGTAGCAATATCTTCGGCGACACGAATAGGGTTATGAAACGCTAGCAACACTGCTGCTGAGCCTAACCGGATAGTCGATGTCATTCCCGCCAAATGAGCCAATAGCACCAAAATAGAAGGACTGAGATTAAAGTCATTAAAATGACGTTCTGCGACCCAAGCTTCTTCAAAGTCTAGAGTTTGGGCATATTTTACCAGCGACACCTGCTCCTCTATGGCACGACGGGTATCCTGATGATAATTTTCGTAGTTACAGAAAATTCCGGTTTTCATTATTTGCGATCGCCGTTTTTTTTAGACTTCAAGCAAATGCAAATCGAACCATAAACGCGGATCTGCATGTTTTAGTTTCGACATTGGATCTCGCAAGAGGCGGGAAGAGTTTAAAAAAACTACCTGAGCTAATCCCATATTTCCTGCGATTTCTCTGAGAATATTTTTCTTTGTTTCTATATAGGGTAATATTTCCTCACAACAGTAAATCCCTATATATTGAAGACGTTTTCTTGGTCTGCCCCAATAACTAGTTATTACTTTCACATAGCAGCTATCTAGTAACTTACCAATTTTTGGATAATACAGATAGACAAGTCTTGTGAATTCTTTGGCTAGGATGTCTTCTTTAATCATTACAAAACATCTTTATGTAGCGCCTATCACAATATTAATATAGCATATTATTATCTTGATTTCTCTACAGTTAAGTATGTCTTTATGCTTATTTTTTTCTAAATTATTTATTAAATAATAATTGTTCTATTTTTAATTTTTAAGTGACAACAAAAACTAATAATACCTATTATTTATTCTTATTTAAATTCCTATTTTGTTAATAGTAAATCTTCTATTAAATGGTATTTATGTAGCTTTTTTTTGCATGTTTTACACTTTACAACTAAAGTGAATCTTTATCACACATAAAAATTCAAAAAAATATTATTAATGTTTTGGTATTTGAGAATGAAAGGGTACATACTTTAAAACACCTAAACTTATTCAATGAATTTATTAAAAAAGCTTCAGGACTTATGCGCTGACAACGTAAAGACAGTCATTGCAAAAATAGACTAGCATAAAGCCTAAACAGCAGAGCCTGCGGCGACAGCAGATCCGTTCCGCAGGTAGCGAAGCTAAGGTAACGTAGTTAGAGCCTGTGGCGTCGGCGTTTGAAAGCATCCTAGCGGATGTGTTCGCTGTAAGCGCGTTCAAGGAGCACCAGAGATATTCACGGAGTGCGTCAACAAACGCTGTAAGCGCGTGCAAACACCGTAGGTGAGGTTCAGCGTTTACTCAAGAAAATAGCAATCCCAAACCAATGACCTTGCGGTCACGCTAGAGCCTGAGACGCGCCTTACGGATCCGCTAATGGAAATAAGTCCCTTCGGGACTCGCTATGCTAAGGTAACGAGTGCGTAAGTCCTTATATAAGTTTATTCAAAAATAAAAGTAATATTTTTATATCTATAAAAATAACTTTTATGATGTTTAAAATTGTATACAGTAATCCTAAATAAGAGGAATTTTAAAAATATTTAATTAATTATTCTGATTATAGATATAAAAAGCTTCAAAATAACTGTGTAGAGAAAGTCAGGTACAAGGCTTATTTACAATCTAATGAAGTACCAATTAAAGCTCTATATTTCATCATTTATTGAAGGAATTAATATAATACTTTATTTTCTTGTTATTCCCTGTTCCCTATTCTCTATTCCCCAAATTAAAACATTTGATATCTCACCTAATTTCAAGCCACTGTAGACTATCGCATATTACGTTCTGCTGCTAACATTTGCGCAATTAATTCAGGTAAGCTTTCAAGGTCTGTATTATTTTCGGTGACAGGTACAGGAGAATTGAATGTATAGTTTGGATCGCATTCTCCAGTATCGTATACTTGCAAATACCACCTGTCCGGTAAACCTTCGATTCCAAGCTCGACAACATACCAACTAACACCCAAAAGACGAGAACTAAATATGGTGAACCATCCCTGATATTTTTCTGGGATACTCCACTCAGACATCAGAAACTCTAATGCTATTTTTCCTGCGTCAGTTGAATTTAATAGCATTACTAATTACCTTTTTTAGAACCTTGGGAAACATCAGGATATAACCCCAATTCTTTAGAGAGCTCGCGAGCAACATGGATTAAAAATTTTGCTCCTTCTTGATTACCTTCATGAGCAAATATTGTGGCTACTCTTAGGGCTGTACGAATAAAATCAGCATCAATTAATTCTGAATTAGCTTGCAATACTTCTGGTTCTTGACCATTAGGAGCTTTAAGTAATTTATCGATTAATTGAAAATATTCGTTTTGACGTTCTGATGGTATCTGTAGATTTGGATTTTCTTGTGTCATTTGTTTTGGGACATTATAGTACTACCGGGTCAAAATTGAAATGGAGTAATTGACCAGATAAATAATTGCGATTATGACTGATTATCCTATTTCTACATTTTGGAAAATGTGCGTTAGTAACTTAATAATGAATATGATAAATTCTCTCTAATTTTTCAATTATTTTCTGCCGTTCAGTCGCACGATATTCTAAATATCCATCAACTAAAAATACTAATATCCCGAAAAAAAGTAGAGAAAATCCCAATACTAATCCTAAAATATTAATAAATTGAGCATATTGCGAGCACATAAATATCTTCTCTAAAAGATTAGTATTACTGCAAAGTAAACTATTACTCGCAACAAGTTTGAGGTGCTGTTGCCAAACGACAGAAAATACTAATAATCCTGGCATACACACCACAAAACTGATAAATGCAACCTTGAGAAGCTGTAAAATATTACATTTCATTCTGACTCTACCTCAAAGTATTTTTACTCATAGGCTTGATAATGGAGAGCAATATTATGAGTAATATTTTCCCTTGAAATATAATATCTGGAAATATACGAATACAACAAGAATTAATGAAACTAAAATACTGCTTCTTGCTGCCCATACTTGCTATTCAATATACAATAATTATATTGTTCAAAAAAATGGTATGTTAGTCAATAACATATATGACTTCTTAGAGATAAATAAGCCTTAAACCATGCCTGCAAGGATTTAACTTAACTATAGAAGAGAATTAAGAAATCCCCCCCGTAAAGGGGGGTAGAGGGGAATCTCTGCGTAAATCCTAACGTTTTTATATCAGCTGCATGACAATACAATTTTTTACAGTTGGCAGATTAAAATTATTAAATTTATTAAGTTTGTACTCAAAGTTGGAAACTCTGACTAGATAACTAGGAAAAAAAAATATGGGGTATGGGTACTAGTAATTTATCGCTATGGTACTAGTTTTTTTGGATGGGAGTCTGAGAATTACTGTACTCTAGTTAAATAGACCTAACTCATGCTATTTAAATACTTACTAATTTTTTATATTCGTAAATCAAGTGTACTCATTGCATAAATCAAAGTTGTGAATATACACTCTATAATTAGTAAAAACATCTAAACTTTTATGAAAAATATTGAATTATGGTATTTAGTCTAATTCTTAATACAATATATATTTTTATTTTCCGGTAAAATTACAGTATTAAATATGAATAATATTGGAAGTAAAAACAGTGTAAATCAAAATATTAAATCCAATATATCTGAGAGACATCGCAAATTTTTATATGCATTGAAAGTACTTTATATTTTAGATTAAATGGTAAGAGTCAACTGTTAAGCAATTTAAATGTTCAAAAACTATAGGTAATCCTTACTTGTACATGTTCTATTATTGGTAGAAATTGCTGTAATGTAAAAAATGATATGAAATAAAAATCGTTTGAACATTAGTTAGATTATTAAATCTATAATTTAAGGGGTTCTAAAAATGCGCATTGCTAAAGACGTAACAGAACTAATTGGAAAAACTCCTTTAGTTGAGTTAGGAAAAATTCCTCAAAGTGAAGGATGTGTCGCCAGAATTGTTATTAAACTTGAAGGTATGAATCCTGCGGCTTCCGTCAAAGATAGAATTGCTGCAAGCATGATTAACGCCGCAGAAGCAGAAGGTTTAATTGAACCAGGAAAAAATATTTTAGTCGAACCAACATCTGGAAATACCGGAATTGGACTCGCGATGGTTGCAGCAGCACGGGGTTACCGTTTAATTTTGACAATGCCGGAAAGCATGAGTATAGAAAGACGAGCGATGCTGCGTGCTTATGGAGCAGATCTAGAATTAACACCAGCTAGCGAAGGGATGCGCGGTGCAATTAATAAAGCCCAAGAAATCGCCGAAAAGACAGATAATGCTTTTATTTTGCAACAATTCCGCAACCCTGCAAACCCAAAAATTCATCGCGAAACCACCGCAGAAGAAATTTGGAGCGATACAGATGGTGAAGTAGACTTTCTTGTTGCGGGTGTCGGTACCGGTGGTACAATTACCGGAGTTGCAGAAGTACTCAAAAAACGCAAAAGTACTTTTAAAGTTATTGCAGTTGAACCAACAAATAGCCCAGTACTTTCCGGTGGACAACCGGGACCACACAAAATTCAAGGTATTGGTGCTGGATTTGTTCCAGAAGTGCTGCGTCAAGATTTGATTGATGAAGTTGTCACTGTTAGTGATGAAGAAGCAATGATTATGGGTAGACGTCTAGCACGAGAAGAAGGTTTGTTATCTGGTATTTCTTCTGGTGCTGCTTTATGTGCAGCTATTAAAATAGGTCAGCGTCCGGAAAATGCTGGACGTTTGATTGTTATGGTTCAACCATCCTTTGGGGAGCGTTATCTTAGTACTCCAATGTTTCAAGATTTAGGGAAAGAAGTTACTAGAGTCGGTTAATTATTAATTGGTAATTATTAATTGGTAATTGGTAATTGAGAATTGAGAATTACTAATTGCTGATGGGGGATGGAAAATAGATAGGTAAAAGAAGAAAATTAATGATTGTAGATAATAAATAAATTTATTAAATCTTCTTCCTACTTTTAATTTTTCCTTTTCATTCCCCCGTTCCATAGCAGCTTGGGGCAATAAAGCAACCATTTATCAAGCCTAAAATCTAGATAATACAGCACTTCTAACTTTTTACTTTTTACTTTTTACTTCTGCCCAGCAGTCCTAGTCATTTATGAGGCATTAATCCTAAACCTTTGATAACTAACCTAAACCTTTGATAACTAATAGTATGGCGTAGATCAACATAAATCCAGAAAATAAATTCTTATAAAAACTTTGCGAAGTACTGCTAAACAAAAATCTTCCCAAAGTTAAATAAATAATAGCAGCAGCTAGGGAAAATAATAATGTATTAATCGAAAAAACTTCTGGCTGAAATATTGCAAGGACAATGATTTGGAAAAGCGCAAAAAATAAATAACAAAAAGCTACACAGTTAAGAACTTTTTCTTTACTGGTATATTGACTGCTGGAAAAAACAGAAAGTAATGCTCCACCCATATTAGTAAAACCATGGACAACCCCCATCACGACCAAAAATGGTTTTTGGAATTGTAAAACTACTTCTTGCATCCTTTTTTCAAAAGAGGGTACTGTTCTGAGCAATAAGGAAATAATCAGAAAAATCGCGACTCCCAATTCTAGCTTTAATTTGATTTTTGTGTATAAATAATAACCCAAAGACAAGGCAACAAAAGGAAGACAAAATATTATAAAGTTCATTGCCATTTTCCGATCTATGTTGTCGCGGTCTTTAAACAATTGCAAAGAGCTAATGGTAATTGATGGAGGTAAAAGAGTGGCTAAAGTAAATGAAAAGTCATTCCCGAATAGCAACATGGTAGGAGTACCAAATACTAGCAAACCCATTCCAAACAAGGATTGAATTGCAGAGAAAACTAACACAACAATTGCTGTTGTAAACATAAAACCCCTCTGAAAATTATAGAAATTACAATTTTTCCATCATACTTTGGCAAATAAATCAAGATTTTTTGATAATATTTATAAGCCAAAAATTCTAGACAGAATAGTAGTAAACTCCTCCAAACCACTAGACTATCAAGATTATTTTTTTGGAAATTTAGTTGTCAAACAAATTCGTCAAACAAGTCTCTTGAGGCTATTTTATACTTTATTGCCCGAAGTTGATATTTTTATTTCCATAGATTTAATTATCTCTATACAGATAAATTTACACCTATCAAGAAATAAGAAATATTGATGATGGTAGATGACACATCATTAGCAGATATTTTCTACATACCAGAAACATATCTTAGTACTGGCTACATATAAAAAATAAATCTATGAGTGGATTTTAAAAGTGTTTGCTAATATTCAGGATTTACCTTGAAACATGCGTGCAAAATTTAATTTGATTTTTTTGATTGATTCATATTAAAAATGTATTACTATAAATAATAGTAAGTACTTAAGCTAAAAATGTTCTTTGGAGAATTAGTATCTCCAGCAATGTAAATAAAAGTTTATATCGTCAACTGAAGCTTCGAGCTTTTATATGCTTGAAGTAGATTATATGGTGTAATTTTTCATAATAATGAAAAGGTAAAATCGCTTTATTTATTAATAAATAAGCAGATATTGCTGTTTTTACCGAATACTTATTTGTGATTTACAGTCCCATTATAGAATTCATGACTGTTAATAGAAAATATAGTATACAAAAATAAAAAATAGTAAAATAGTTTGATTCGTTTGTGTTTGATACGATTTTTAAAAACTGACCAATAACATGAGTACACTATTTGAACGGATTGGTGGTGAAGCTGCAGTGGAAGCTACTGTAGATAAATTCTATCTTAAAATTATGGAGGATAAGCGAATCAATCGTTTTTTTGCTGGGGTAGATATGAAGAAACAGCGGGAAAATCAGGCAGCTTTCCTAATCTTTGCATTTGGTGGTAGTGCTTACTATAGAGGTCGTTCTTTACGGACTGCACATAAAAAATTAGTCGAACAATGTGGATTAAAAGATGAACATTTTGATTTAGTATTTGAACATCTAGTTGCAACCTTAAAAGAGTTAAGTGTAGCAGATGAATTAATTAAAGAGGTTGGTAAAAACCTGCAGTCAGCTAGAAGCTACGTACTTAATAGATAAGTATTACTCAACCAGAATTTTTAGGGATATTTGCATTAATTTAGAAGCAAGCTAATTAAATAGCTGAGTAAATAATCAATAATAGAACGAGAGTAAAAAGTAATATTTACTCTTAAATATCACATTGTCACTTGTAAAAATAACATTATCACTTGATTATTTGGAGAAAAGTCATCAAAAATAAAACTTGCTATAGATTCTCAATATTATATAAATAAGCTTATAGTTTTGTTCTATTGGAGTTGAATTTGCTTTGCGAACAATTCACTTATAAAAAGATATTCTATGAGCTTGATGTTTTATAAGTTTGAAAGATGAGTGTGAAAGCAAAGCTTGAAATTTAGGTACTTTGGTGTGTATATTCAAAGTCTCCTATTGCTGTAATACGTATTTCTCTACGACATCGATTCGGATAAATTTTGGTTTAACAAAATCTTGAATATTAAGGTTGAATATTAAAATATATTGTCCAGTAAGTGCTTATTTGTTTTTTGTTGATTTAACCGTGCGCCAAAATTGTCATACTAAAAAATGTCGCGCTGGTCTATAGTTACTAACGAATGAAATCTGTATAATCCAAGATCGCTATAAAAATGTGAGTGTGAGTGATGTTGTTGAAATGGCAAAAAACACCGGGTTTGAGACTCGCGGTGGGTGCAACGATCGCATTTTTCATTATCTGTTTAATTTTGACAGTGCATCGTTATTTCAGTTTTTATGCTTCTTTCGATCAGGGAATTTTTAATCAGGTTTTTTGGAATAATCTTCACGGTCGCTTTTTTCAGAGTTCCCTCTCTTCAAGTCTTTCCACTAATGTTGTCCATGCTGGGGAAATAGCAAAGGTTTACTACCATCGTCTCGGACAGCATTTTACCCCAGCTTTATTGATTTGGTGGCCAATTTATGCATTATTTCCCACAGCAGGAACCTTAGCAGTATTACTGGTTGTGTTAATTACTGCTGGGGGTGTGGTTTTATATTTTTTGGCGCGGGAATATTTGGAACCACCATTAGCGGGAATGATTACCGCTAGTTACTATGCTGCAAACGCGGTAATTGGTCCGACCTTATGTAATTTCCATGATATTAGCCAGATTCCTCTATTTATTTTTAGCCTATTGCTAGCAATGGAAAAGCGTTGTTGGTGGTTGTTTTGGCTCCTAGCAATTTTAATTTTGGCTGTACGGGAAGATGCTGGGGTGAGCTTATTTGGCGTTGGGGTTTACATGGTTTTGAGCAAACGCTTCCCCCGTGCTGGACTAGCTGTTTGTACCCTTAGTTTTGGTTATATGTTATTGCTGACCAATGCAATTATGCCAATATTCTCCGAGGATATTTCCAAACGCTTCATGTTGGAAAGGTTTGGACAATATACCGATGCTCAAGAAGCATCAACTCTGGACATTATCTGGGGAATGGTTAGTAATCCTTGGCGATTAATTGTAGAACTAGTAACTCCAGTTGATAGAACTATTAGATATTTACTAGGTCAATGGTTACCCTTAGCTTTTATCCCTGCAATATCTCCACCTGCTTGGGCGATCGCCGGTTTTCCATTACTAAAACTATTTTTGGGTAAAGGTCAGTCAGTATTAGCAATTACTATTCGTTACGCTTTGAGCGTGGTTCCGGGTTTATTTTATGGTGCAATTATTTGGTGGTCAAAACATCCAGATAAATTTAAACCATCATTTCGTCGTTTTTGGGTTGCTTGTATTTCCTTATCCATATTTTTTAGTTTTACATCTAACCCCAACCAAACCTTTTATTTTGTTATCCCCGACTCAATTAAACCTTGGGTGTATGTATCTCTACCAGAACAATGGCGTCATGTAGCTGCTATGCGTCCTTTAATGGCGCAAATTCCTGAGGAGGCGAGCGTTTCTGCTACAACTTATATTGTTCCTCATCTTTCCAGTCGTCGAGAAATTTTACGCTTACCTATGCTTAAACTGGAAAACGACGAGCGAAAAGTAATACAGGTTGATTATGCCATAGCTGATATTGGGCGACTGCAGAAATATCAAGTAGCATTTAAAGGCGATCGCCATCTACTAGAAAGAATAGTTAAACTTATTGATCAAGTAACAACAGATCAGGAATACGGGGTAATTGGCTTTGAAGATGGTGTTATTTTACTGAAAAAAGCTACCGTAGATAACGAGCAAGCACGCTCTGCTTGGAATGATTTCCGTCAAAAACTATCGGTCTAATAACGTAAGTTGTTAGTAATTTTTCTATTCCCATTAGTTTTGAGGAATTTTAGAGACGTATTAGCGCCTAGCATTAAGCCTAGACGTTATAGCGCTACGCGCAAGTAAAAAGTAAAAAGTAAAAAGCCTAATACGTGTGGCTTTTAGGGTTAATACATGTCCTAACGTAACTTCGTAGTGCTATACTTCAACTTCAGTTGGATCCGGCGTTCGCGTAGCGTGTCAATAAACACGCAAAATGCCCCCCTGTGGTGTTCACTGTTCGCTTTAGCGTGGGCTAAAGTGCGTTCTAAGACGCCGACACCGTATTGCGTGCTCGTTCCGAAGGAAAGGGCGCGCAATCATTTTACATACCTCCGAGAGTTTCGACTACAAACAAGTAGGTCATATTTAACAGAAACTGGTAGTTTTCTTAGAAAAATAAAGCCATCAAAACTGATAAAAAACTCAAATCGTTGATCGCGAAAAGTAGAATATTACTTTTAGTAGTGTTAAAACTACTTTTAGTTATGCAAGATTATTTATTCGTAGGAAGAAAATGCTTTCATAGAAGTTAAAAATTTAACCTTTTAATGGCGTTTTTAAACTTAATATTCAAGCTTTGCAACTAATCTTGTTTTAGTTTGTATTGATATTGTTTTGAGTTTATCTGGAAAAATTATTTATTCGACTTGGAATGAGAGGTCTTGAAAGTTAGGGGATAAGAAATATATGAAAATACTAGTACTTACTTGGGAGTTTCCACCACGTATTGTTGGGGGAATTGCTCGTCATGTTGCAGAGCTATATCCAGAAATAGTCAAGCTGGGACATGATGTTCATTTAATAACACCAGAATTTGGTCATGCACCGATGTATGAAGTGGTGGAAGGAATTAAAGTACATCGAGTTCCAGTTGCTCATGGTAATGATTTTTTCCACTGGGTAAACAACATGAACCAGAGTATGGGTATTCATGGTGGTAAAGTAATCCTCGAAGAAGGTCAATTTGATATTATTCATGCCCATGATTGGGTTGTTGGAGATGCAGCCATTGCTCTCAAATATCATTTTAAAATTCCCTTACTAGTGACAATTCATGCTACAGAAGCAGGACGTCATAACGGTATTTACACAGCAACTCAACGTTATATTAACGGAAAAGAAAAATCATTAGCCCATGAAGCTTGGCGAATTATTGTTTGTACCGACTACATGCGTCGGGAGGTAGAAAGAGCGCTCCATAGCCCTTGGGGTAAAATGGATGTGATTTACAACGGAATTCGCCCAGAAAAGAAACAACATCAAGAAACCTTTCATCGTCAAGACTTTCGTCGCCAGTTTGCTGAAGATGGTGAAAAAATAGTTTACTATGTCGGTCGTATGACCCATGAGAAAGGTGTATCTGTATTATTAGATGCAGCCCCCAAAGTTTTATGGGAAATGGGAGGTTACGTCAAATTTGTGATTATTGGTGGTGGTAACTCAGATCGTCTCAAACAACAAGCTTGGAATTTAGGTATTTCTCATAAATGCTACTTCACTGGTTTTATCACTGATGAATATTTAGATAAATTTCAGACAATTGCTGATTGTGCTGTATTTCCCAGTCTTTATGAACCATTTGGTATCGTTGCATTAGAAAGTTTTGCTGCTCGCGTACCTGTAGTAGTATCTGATACCTGTGGTTTACCAGAAGTGGTCAAACACACCAAAACAGGTATAGTCACCCATACAAATAATCCAGATTCTTTAGCTTGGGGAATCTTAGAAGTTTTGAAAAATCCTGGTTATCAGAAATGGTTGATAGATAATGCTTATGAGGATTTGGAAAGACGGTTTAACTGGCCTAAAATCGCCCAACAAACTGAAGATGTATATTGTAAATTAGTTGGAGAAAGAAAAGAAGTAGAGTGGTTGTAATTAATAATTGGTAATTGGTAATGGTAATATCAAATCCGTTAGCATCGGAATTATATATTTTGTATGAACAAAGGTTCAGAGTTTTTTCAATCACCTTTTAAATCATTCCAAAGTAAACGGAAAGGATATAATTTGTTGCTAAAGTAGGGTGTATTAGGCGCGCAAAAAAAAATCTTTTTTTGTTCGCCTTTATAACCCAATACGGTTCAGATAAGCCTACATTTCTTGGTAGAGACGCGATATATCGCGTCTCTACAGTGCAATTTGTTTTCAAAAAAGTCTTAACTGAACTGTATTGCTTTATAACCGCGTCATAACGCACCGTCATATAAGATTAACGATTATTATTTTTTGCTCTTTTGGCTAAAGTTGCTACAACTGTAGCTAACTCAGTAGGGTCTACAGGTTTAGGTAAATGTAGCTGATAACCTTCTTCCAGAGCGCGAATTCTATCTTCAGCCTTACAAGACATGGTTAAAGCTGCTGCTGGTATATCCGAAACCACATTAGCTTTAGGAAGATTATTATCAACCAATTTGCGATCGCGTAATTTTTGGAGCAAGGTAAGACCATCCCCATCCATCATTCTAATGTCGCTAACCAGGACTTCTGCTCGCCAATGTCTTAAAAGTTGCACAGCCTCTGAAACTGAATCAACAGTTCTGACAATAGCTTGATATTTTCTGAGGATAGTGTAGATTAATTCGCGACTCTCAGATTCACTATCCACAACCAAAACTTTCAGTTCTTTGAGGTAAGAGGAGACAAATGAAGAGTTGCAGTAGGTAACAGCTAAGGATCTATCACTAATACATGTATCTCGCTCATTAACTTGGTCTTTTTTTCTTGGTAGTAGTGGTAATTTTACACTGAATATTGTACCTTTGATGTCACTGCGATTTTCCACATTGATCACACCACCATGCAGTTCCACTAGATGACGAACTATTGCTAAACCTAAGCCTAAACCTCCGTAAGACCTACTAATGGAGATATCACCTTGATAAAACAACTCAAAAATGTGCGGGAGTCGTTCCCGACTAATTCCAATCCCCGTATCGATAACTTGAATTTGGATATATTCGGTAACTGGTAATTCTTCTTCCTGGAAACTTAGGACATCTTTTTGACCTATTACCAGAGACTCAGAAACTTTAATTTGTGAAAGCTCAATCGTCACCTTACCACCTTGAGGGGTAAACTTGATTGCATTGGAAAGCAAATTCCAAATAATTTGTTCTAAACGATCTGAATCTCCTGGAATTGTTCTAATATCATCTTCCAGTATTGTTTTAACTTGAATTTTCTTCGCCTGAGCAGCAACACTTAGGGTTTTAACTACTCTTTGAATGATAGTAACTAAATTACAATCTTCTACCCGCAAACATAGTTTACCTCTAAGAGCGCGGGAAACATCAAGTAAATCTTCAACTAGTTGGGTTTGAGTTTTAGCATTACGCTCAATGATTTCTAACGCTTGTGCTTTTTTCTTCGGATCTAAATGTTGTCGAGAACGCAACAATTGCGCCCAACCGAGAATAGCGTTAAGAGGCGATCGCAACTCATGGGAAAGAACAGCTAAAAAATCATCTTTGAAGCGGTTGGTGGCTTTTAGTTGTTCGATTTGCTGTTGATGGCAATTAATTAATTGTAGACGCTCCATTGCAACAGTAATTTGGTCGCATACGGTTTGCATCATTACTAATTCATCTGGCTGAAAATTGGAGGAACTGTAACTACTTAATACGAGTATTCCTAATAATTTATTTTGGATGATTAAAGGATAAATATAACCAGATTTAATACCTATTTGCCTCAGTTGTTCTGTTTCTATTTCTGTTCCTGTTTGCACGCAATCTAATACAATTGTATCCCGTTGTTTTGCTACGGTTCCATAAATTCCTCTGTCTATTGGTAAATTATCAATTTCCTCCGCTATTTCTGTGCTAATACCGCTATGGGATAATAAGTGTAATATCTGAGACTTGTCATCAACTGCATAATAAAAATAAGCATCTAAATCTATTAATTCAGTCAATTTAAAGAATAACTGATTGATAAATTCTTTTGGTTCTTGCTTAAATAATAAATTACTGCTAGTTTCTGCTAAAAATTTGAGTTTTTGGTCGTCTAAGGATAATGCTTTCTCTGTCTGTTTAAACTTAGTAATATCTTGTATAAATACTACTCCTGTAGAATTATGACCATCTATCGCTGGTAAAGTATCAGCATAAATCATCAATGATTGAATATCTTCTGGCGTATGCCAATTAATTTCCAAACCATCTAATTTTTTACCACTAACTATTTGAAATCCTGGCGTTTCTTCTGGAGGAATAGAATTTCCGAATACATCGGTAAAGTAATATTCACTTGTATTTTTAGAATTTAAATGAAAGTTAAGAAATCCATGAATAACAAATTTTTCTGCTGCTTGATTCGCAAAAATTATCTTTGCTGTTTTCGGTTCTATTAATAATAAAGGTATAGGCATTAAATTTAATAAATCTTCTAGCCATTTTTGCCTATGTTTTAAAGTTGCTTGAGCTTTTTTTTTCTCGCTTAAATCAAAAACAAAAGTTACGAATTTATTTTTACTTGTACCTTGTCGTACATGATTAATAAGGACAGGTATGTAAGCCCCATCTTTGCGAATAAATTCTTTCTCATAGGGCGTACAAACACCTTTTTCCCTTGCTTCATTCAACCTTTGTCTATCTAAATTTAAGTATTCTGGCGGTGTGAGTTTTTGCCAATTAATTGTACCTGCAATTATATCGGAATGCTTATAACCAATTATCCGCAGAAACTCTGTATTGGCTTGCTCGATAGCGCCATTACTATCGCTAAACAAAATACCCATAATGTTAGCACCAACCAAAGTTTTGAGTTTTGCTTTATTTTCTTGCTCGCTTTGCACCTCTCCTTTAAGTAGATCACATTGATGAATAATTCTTTCGATTTGGATTGCATATTGCCAAATCAATAGAGTAAATACAAATATAATCGTTGCAATAACTAAGGATATGGCAAATTCTGCCTCATACATTTTGGCATGATAACCCTGCAAAATTAACCACCCAGCACCAACCGGAGTAACTGCGGTAAGTACGAGTAATCTACGTATAAGGGAGCTTTCATCGGTATTTTTAGTAATTAACCGCATTATCCCTAAATCTGCACGGGCTGAGAGAATACCAGCACAAAAGACTGCAAAGCCAACTACTGTACCTAATACCATAGAAGCATAGGCAACCCTACCATCAAGTCTTTTAACTTGATATGCATAGCTAACTAATACCAAAAAAGAAACTATTATTGCGAGCAATGCCAAAATTTGGAGATACCAATAATTTTGGTTTTGATTCTTTTTACTTCGATTTTTTCTACTTAAAAGCTCTAAAATTATTCCAATAAGTGTAAATTTTAATGCCAAAGTTAGTTCCATGGTTGATGAAGTTTGAAAACTCTTATCCCATGTCCATGGCAAATCAATACTTTGAGTTGGGTTAAACAGATATTGAACAATAGAAAATAAAGCTATTGTTAAAACTCCACAGGCAGAAAATCTAGCAATCTTTCTCAACAATAGCTGCGATCGAGAAACCTTAAGCAAAGATAAATAGAGTTTTCCGCCTATTGTTCGCTTTGTCGGAGTTTCCCATAACCACCCATCAACAGTAAGTTTACTCTTGGAGGTGACAACGGATAGCCACAGCAAGATACCGGACAACATAAAACAAAGTGCTATATCCTGTTTTATTGTCACCATAATCATCCTCCAATCACTTGGAATAACTTAAACTTCAAGTTAAGCTTCAACTTAAAAACTTCACCTTACAAACTTCACCTTACAAAGTTAAGACTAAAAACTTTAAATTAAAAACTTTAAATTAAAAATTTAAAATTAAAAATTTAAAATTACAAACTTAAAATCATAAACTTAAAATCATAAATCTCAAATCATAAACTTACACTTGCATACCCAAATTAGTTATCTATAAATCCTAAATAGTTAAAAGCGAACGCTAGGGCGCATGCTGTTCGGGTAATTGTAATTCTCGAAGGGAAAGGATCTGAATTCCGTCGAGGCAAGCGATTAGCGTGTGACATCAAATATCTTTGTTAACGCATCTATCTATCGCCGTAAACTAAAGTGTTTTTGGTAAATATCTACCGTTTAACACCTGTATTATATTTTACGTAACACCCAGTTCTACATCTACCTATATGCATATTTTCGATTATTGATGTTAGGACTCTGAATTTTTAGTTGTAAGTTAATTACTAATACCACTAAGTATAGCTTTGGAATAATATATTTCGTCCTAACACCAGTAATTAATGCGACTCATAACGAACTAAAATTGTGTTAAGAAAATAACTTAAACCGCATCAATTGTGTTTCTATGGCTTCTGGCAAAGTTTTATTTAATTCCTTACTATTTTTAAACTGTAGAATCTGAGTTTGAGGTAAATCAAATGGAATTTTTCCTGAGAATTCTGGACGTTGCATTTGAACCATTAAGATTTGTTCGATACGTTTACTTTGAATCGCATAACCAATTTCTATACAAACATTAGGACTAGGAATTAATTGAACTTTTTCCTGTGTTTCTAACTTTGTAATTGGCGTCACATCAGCAATAAATAGCAAACTTTTCCGGATTTTTCGTAACTTGGTTCGGTTAAGTCTTGTAGGATTATCTTTTGGTCGAGGCGATTCCACCAAAGAAATTGGTAAACGCGATCGCAAATTCAATTTTTCTAGACTTTTAAGTAATCCATCTCGTAGCGAGTCAGCTGCTACTTCAAACTCATTTTGCGAGGAGTAGAAAATAATTGGTTCTAACTGTGATAAGACCGATTGCTTAGTAAAATAAATTTCGTGACTAATTAAATCAATATTAGATACGCAATAACTACCACTACCCTCAATGTAGAATTCTATATTTTCTCCATCCAGATAACGCCAGAACCAAGCTGATTTTTTGATTTCCTGGCTATCTTCCAAAAAGTCTGCTCTCAACCCTGATTTCAAAAGACTTTTCTTGCTCAAACGAATATCTGGAGGACGTTTTTCCAACTCTTGAATTGGCTCATAGTCTTGAAGATACCACCCTCTCAGAGCAATGATCGACATAAGGCGCTGTTTATGACGAATTCAATTTAACTTTGTACAAGCTTACACCCAGCCGGACTCCCTTGAACAACCATAATCAAGTAAATACTCAACTGCGTGCTCAGTCATTATATGCTTTGATAATTTATTCTTCTGTAATTTATTCTTTTTCAGTAGTTGGGAACTGCAATGAGTATCAGAAACGTCATAAGCAACTGACAAGGGAAAAAACATTAGTGGCATTTTTTTGCCTTGCGCTTTTTATTACCTCTTCCCATTCCGGGGTAACGTAGTTAACAATGGGTTGATATGTTTCCAATAATTCAACCTTATGCCTAGAAAACCTAGTGAATACTTAGTGCACATGATACTTGAAGGCGGACATAAAGAAGAGGTTCGTTTTCCCACAATTCAAGAATTTCAAAAGTGGTATAGTGGGGAGCTTGTACCAAAATCAGCTTCCAACGACTTCATCAGCGTGCCAATCAAAAACATTCAGGGAGAGTATATGGTTATACGTCCATCCCGAGTATTAGGGTTGCGAGTAGAACCAATATTTAGTTCTAGTGTAGAAAGATTTACATAACTTCCATAAAAAATCTATGAAGAAAATGTTTGCTTTGGTCTCTTTGAGTCTGGGAATTACTCTTGTAAATCCTGTTTTTTCGGCATCCGCACAGGTGCGACTACCCAGGAGATTACCGCGTCCATTACCAGTACCGAGTCAGCCACAGGAGTGGTCACCCCAAATACCAAGCAAACTAGAAACACCACCACCAGCCCTCAAGCCAATGGATATGGATTTTGAATGCCGTCCCCGACATGCTTGCTTGGGTTGGGATTCTCAATTATTTTGGGGTAGATTTGGCAAAACTGCCGATCGCTGGTCTATGGTAAGGTCTATCAACCACAGTTTACGCTATCTCAAAACTCCCACAGCGGCTAGGGTTTATGCTGATTATCCCATAGAAGGAATTACCCTCGAACGGGTACGTCGAAGTTTACTACGTTTTCGCCAACTATTACTAAAGTCCAGAACTCCCACACAGTTACAAGATGCTGTTCGTCGGGAATTTGAGTTTTATAAGTCTATCGGCAATGATGGTCAAGGCACTGTTAAGTTCACCTCTTACTACGAACCGATATATGAAGCAAGTCGTCAGCGAACATCTGTTTATAAATATCCTTTATATAGACTACCACCAGATTTTGAACAATGGCCCCAACCCCATCCCAAACGTTTAGAACTGGAAGGTAAAGATGGTTTATTGGGGGATAATAGTCCCCTCAAAGGTTTAGAGTTATTTTGGTTCCGCAATCGTTTAGATGCATATCTGGTACATATTCAAGGTTCAGCAAAGTTAAAGTTAACGGACGGTACCACAACATCAGTCGGTTACGCAAATGGAACCCAATATCCTTGGACGAGTATTGGTAAGGAATTACTTAAAGATGGGAGAATTACTCGCAAAAGTGCTTCGATGCCGGGTATTTTACGTCACTTTCAATTAAATCCAGAGGATATGGATGAGTATTTACCCCGTTGGGAACGTTTTGTATTTTTTAGGGACAAAGGTAATACACCGGCTATAGGTAGCATAGGTGTTCCGGTAACTGCAGATCGTTCCATTGCTACAGATAAATCGATTATGCCCCCTGGTGCTTTAGCAATTATTAATTCTTCATTCCCTTATCCAACGAAAGAGGGAGGATTAACTTATCGTCGGGTGAGTCGCTTTGTAATGGATCAGGATACCGGTAGCGCAATCAAAGGTCCAGGACGAGTAGATTATTTTGCTGGTCGTGGAAAAATTGCTGGCGATCGCGCCGGGGTTACTGGTGGTCCCGGAACTTTATATTATCTATTGCTTAAAGAATAATTTTGTTTTGAAGTTCAACAGCGTTGGGAGTGTGGGGGTGTGGGAAGTGTGGGGAGTGTGGGAAGTGTGGGAAGAGAGTAAAAATGTTCTAACCTGACAACCCAATCGAAAAAGTTTTGTTTTTTTCAGGACGCGATTTTTTGCGTCCTCTATTATTTTTGATTTTTATTTATTCTCCTAATCCCCAATTCCCAGTCGCCAGTCCCCATATGCCGCGAGGCGGCACGCAGTGCTTATGGCTCTTAGCGGAGCGTGACGCCAGTCATACGCCACGCTTCCGCTA
>NZ_JASJDK010000149.1 GCF_030065675.1 Mastigocoleus sp. MO_188.B34
TTTTGTGCGGTGTGGGTATTCTTGAATATAATGAAGTGGATTTTTCATTTTGGTAGACGGTGAAAACTCCGTTCTACCATTTTTTTGGCACCAAGTTAATATTCCGGACAGGTCTATTAAGTATTATATTAAACTCTTCGTTAGCTTAACGCCTAAAACTAAATTGTAGTCATGATTCTAGAAGAGAGAAAATCATGTGGTACTTTGTGCAAAATAGCACTCAAAAGGGTCCAGTTAGCTTAGAAGAAATACGAGACCTCATCAACCGAGGAGATATTCATTCAGCGACTCTAGTTTGGACACAGGGTATGGATGGTTGGGTAGCTATTCTGGAGACAGAACTTAAGGATCTGTTCCCAGAGGATATGCCTCCTCCAATTCCAACTGATATACCTCCTCCAATACCTACTCGAAGAAGTGGGAGTACAGCGACCAATCAAAAACTTCTTGAACCAGGACGCCTCCTAAGAGATTCATTCAGCTATGTGGGAACAGTATATATCCCTATGCTGACATTTTTTGTACCGTCTCTATTCATTAACATACTGCTGGGTCTTGCCTTACTAGAAAACTCCCCTGGTGTTTGGGTTTTGCTGTCTGTCATATATTGGGTGTGTGTTTTGCCATTTGTTTCAGGAGCATCTATTTTTTATGTTCAGCAGAATTTAACTCAGCAAGGGGTAACTATTGCAGATTCCATGCAGAAAGCTGGTGAAAAGTTTGTTCAACTAGTTTTAGCACAATTTATATTACTTCTTATCTTAATCGCTGCCTTTATCTGCCTGATTATCCCAGGTGTATATTTATCTCTCCGCCTATCCTTTGTATACTATGCAGTAATGATAGAGAATCGACCAGCAACTGATGCTATTAGTCGTAGTTGGAATTTAACAAAAGGATTCTGGTGGGGAATTTTCTGGGCATTCTTCATACTTGGTTTAGTAGTTGGTTTGCCAGCAGGAATATTAGGAGCTGTGTTTGCTTCTACTAACCCTTTAATATCTCAGTTGGTAGGTGGTATTGTTGGTTTATTTAGTGGTCCGATTATTGCGACATATGCTGTATTTTTATTTATGAGTCTAGTTAATTTAATCGGTGAAAACCGAGAGAATAGACGATATGTTTAAAATAACTCAAAATAGGCAGTTTTGATTTATCTGAATTGTAACACTTCTACTCTGTAATGATGTCAAAAGTGACACCTATTACAACTTTAAATGGTATGAAAGCAAATTCCCTATCAATCCGGTCAAAACATTTAATAAATCCCTTCTGCAATATTCGTTTCCAATTAAAAAGGTATGATACTTTTGAGTTGGCTTCTACCTCCAAAGATACTTCATCAGTATAGACATTCTTAATATTCTCAGAAATTGAATACTTTGTCCTTATATTTCCCTCAATATTTGCCTTAAGGTTAACTAATTTCAATGGATTAAAACTAATTTCTCCCTGAGCTTTTACGATTTTTTCAAAGTCAACGGTGTAGTTCTTTGACCACTCTTTACTAATTGTGAACTTCCTGGTTAAACGACCTGCACTCTTAGAATTGTCGATAATTCTGCGTTCGCTACCAAGAGGTTCCTCGCAACGTTCTGTTTCTACAAGTTGAAATTTAGACACTTCCAAAATTTCTTTTGAATGTACTTCATTATATTTAACACTCGACCGTGAAATATTTTTAGATACCCCCCCTGATTGGGAACTAGCAAAAACAGACCAACGTTGCTTACATCTTGGGCATTCTGCAATTGCTGAAATATCCATATCAAAAATAGCTACATTTCGGGAAATAGGTGTACCATTACCCTGAAAATATTTTGGAACGATTGGAAATTGATTACATAAAGGACATTTCATGAATGAAGCAAATATTTCATGTTCTTTGGATAGTTTAAATGATTTAGACATATGAATCCTTATTGGTAAGCATTACATAGTGCATATGCACTATACTTGTAAAACATATCTGCCGCCACAAAATTATGAGAATAAATACTTGAGATCTATTTCCTCTACAACAATATATGATGTATTCCGGACATACCTTAATTAATATTATGATTTATTCTGGACATAACTTTAACCAGAAGTACTTTACCAGATATATCTTGTAAAGCTCATAAAGGATGGATTTGAGGATTTTATCAATCCGTTAGCAAGAATTTTCTAATCACCTTTTAAATAGACCTGTCCAAAATATTAATATAGGTACAAAAAAATGGTCATTTACTTCTAGCCAAACACTTTTAAGTTATTACTTTGGCTTATACAGAATTTGGTGGTAAGGTTTTTGAAACTATATAGACTAAGAATAACAGGTAAGCTTAGTTGGTTTAAGCTTTCCTGTTAGTGCATTCTAATATTATTCAAAACTTCAATAGCAAGCTAAATTTAGTGTCTAGTGGAGGCGTAACGCAGGTGTTGCATTTCTGTAAAAGTAATAGTAATCCCAAAAAACTTGAATTGTTGTAATAAGTGTCCAAGTCCTATAGAACCCATTTGAGATCTTTTTCTTGAAAAAGTAGGTTCTTCAAGGGCTGGTATATTCAAAAATTTTACGCCAGAATAGGTGTTTCCAAAGCACTGATTCCGATAACACTAAAAACTAGAAGCTGTAAGGCTTATGGTTATATGACGAGATCCCAAATGGGTTCTATATATCTACTAATTCTTCCGCGCCGTAACAACTCCAAAAATTCCATTCGGTTCCATACAAACCTGAAAATTATCAAATCCCGCATTTGCAGCCCACTTGTGAGTCAATTCCCAAGAACGCAACCGCATCACCCAAAGGCGACCTGTGTGAGTGGGTAAGGTACGAGCAATTAGTTCTAACTGGGGATGATTGGGTTGAATAGTGAAAATTAGGGTTCCTGGTGCTTCCATAATTTGATAAAGCTGCTTGAAGTGATGCTCGATTAAGTCATCATCTGGCAAAATTTCATGCAATCCAGAAACAACAATTACATTGGGTCGGGGTTGTACTCGCTCTAGACTTTCATCATTAAAAGCATCAGCTTGTTCGATTTGGGCTGTAACTCCCAAGTCCATCGCCAGTTGACAGGCTTTGGTAACGTTTTCTAATTTGTAATCTCGTAAGGTTGCTGCGATCGCTTTATCCTGAAACTCTTGCAAAACTTCCAAATCGTAACGTCCACCTCCACAAGCTACATCCAATAAACTGCAAGGAATATTTTGCTGTTGGTAAGAATGTAATACCTCCCGCAGAGTACTTTTGAGTAACTTAGAACGCTGTCGAATACCGCGCCATCCTTGGGAGTTAAGATAGAACCAATCAATGAGTGTCCCCAATGGTGTAATACCACTCGGTTGATTTGCATAAACGTATTCCAGCATCACCCCAGAATCGAATCCATATTGAAAGCCGATCTGAACTCCATTGGATAACTTTCCAACTGTTTTGAGTGACATACTCAATAATCCGTAATACCAGGCTTTAGGATTCCACGCAGGTAATGGACGTAGGAGTTTTTCGTAAGTTGATAATGATTCTTGTAACATTTTGACCTCTAAGAAAAATAAAATAGTAAACGTTGGATAAAATAGACATCTCCGGAAATTGAATATGTATAATCCAAAATCTTTGTAGAGACGTACCATGGTACGTCTCTACATTCTTTTCCGGAGACGTCTAATAGGATTTTTAATCAAGTTGCAAGCATTTGTTCTGCTGACAAAGTCTGCATTTGTTCTCTCAATTTGTGAAGAAAGGTTTGTTTATCTCCACCCCAATAGAGTGTTTGACCGATAGACATAAAGCATAGAAAAGGTACTAGCAGACATTTCCCCTTTGGTAAGGCTTTACCGAGTCCATAGATAAAAATGGGAATAATAGGAACATTGGGATGTCGTTTTGCAAGATGAGCGATACCACATCTAAACTCTTTTAAGGACTCAGGTTCGCCTCTGGAACCTTCAGGATAAAGAATTAGAATTTGGTTTTGTGCTAGAGCTGCTGCACAATCTTTAAAAAAGGTGCGGTGTTTGGTGCAAATATCTTTGGGAGAATTTTCTTTAGGAGAATCTTCTTGATTTGAGTTACAACGGACTGGAATAATATCTAAAACATGCTGGGAAAACCAGGCTAAGCAAGAATTTTTCTGAAGGAAATATTGTTCATTAGCTAGAGGACGGAGATTATGCGCCATTGATAATGGGAAAAGAGACATTATGGCGAAGGTATCTAAGTGACTATTGTGATTCGCAACCAAAATAGCGGGACCATTACTTGGTAGTAATTCCTTATGTTTGATGCGCAAACCGAGAATAATAAATATCAAGAATTTAGCAATTAGTACAAAGAGAAATTTTAGAACTCGGTTCATAAAAATTGCCCCCGATAATAGAAGTAAACGGTGAAGTGGAAGAACAGAGGCGCTGTATAAATCAAACTATCGATGCGATCCAAAATACCACCATGACCGGGAATAATAGTTCCACTATCTTTGATATTCAAGTCTCGTTTTAAGGCAGAAATATTCACGTCACCGATGAATCCCGTCAAACTCAGGATGAGTCCCAGACAAAGAGCATGCAGTCTATCGAATGGAGTGAGCCAAGGTGCAAGAGCGATCGCTAATCCTGTAGTGACTAATATACCGCCTAATAATCCTTCTACAGTTTTTCCCGGACTGACTTTCGGAAGAATTTTGCGATCGCCCAAAATTTTACCAGTAACGTATTGAGCAATATCGTTAATTTCTGTTAGTACCACCAGAAATACCAGTAAACCTGCACCGCGAGCAATGGGATTTCCCTCGGGTGGTAACATTAATAAATAGGAAAGATGACTAATGGTGTAAACAGTTAACATCAATCCCCATTGAAGGGTGCTAATGGCATTTAAAAAACCTTGATTTTCACCAATTAACACCATCTGTATGGGTAAGAACAGAAACATATAGATGGGAATGAAGATGAGAAACATCCCGTACCAGCCAATGTAAATCCAGAAATACTGGAGCAATATGGCACAATATGCCCATAACAAAACCTGACGGTCTGCGAGACGAGTTGGAATCAGGGAAAGATATTCTTTCAGCGCCAGAAAACTGAGAAAGGCAAAAAAGATAATAGAAACAGTGCGATTAAGAAATAGTGCCAAACTGAAAACAGTAACCATCACCCACCAAGACTTGATGCGGTCTTTCAGTTCGTTGTAGTCTTTCTGAGGATTATAAAATCCTAAAGTATAAATAATTGCTGTGGAAATAAGTAGTAATCCATAAATTCCAGCCAGAGTTAAAAGCACTGAAGTTGATAAGTTCACAATTGGTAAGTTAACAACCGGTAAATTGACTATTGGTAGGTTAGTGATTGATAAGTTAGTGATTGGTAAATTTATGCTCATGACATATCCTTCTGAAATGGCGATCGACTGCGATTGAATATCGTCCACAGAAGAAGAACAACCATTCCTACCCAAATACTGTTCATAAAAGAGATAGATTCAATTTCAATTCCAAATCCCAGTACCAGACTAATGATGGCGAAAAATAAGGCGCGATCGCTCTTACCCATTGGTCCTTCATAGCTACGCTTGTTATCGATTATGAATCTTAAAAACCCAATAACTTCGGTGATAATGGCAAGGATAACAATGGTTATAATCCAAGATGCTCTAATACCTGGAACAAAACTAAAGGGTAGGTAGAGTGCAACATCAGAAATAACATCTCCGAGTTCATTGAGTACAAACCCCATATCTGTTGTTAAATTCTGTTCGCGAGCAAGCATCCCATCGATTGCATTAAGCGCCATTCTTAGCAACAAAACTATGGGAAGCAGTAAAAACACAAATTTAGATTGGGGATAACAAGTAATTGTTAATCCCATAGCGACAGATAGCAAAATCGCTGATACCGTAATCTGATTGGGGGAAATTTGCCAGCTTGCTAACCGATTAACCAGCGGACGAAGACTATTTTGGAATGCAGGTTTAAATTGATACAGGGTAAACATCAGCCTTGCAAAAACTCATACCCTAAATATAAAGACCATACCTCTGCAATAAAAATGACCCAATCGAGCATACCGTACCACTCTCGAATGGTGAAGAAGGAGATCGAAGCAGATCGAAGTTTTTGCGAAGAATTTGTTATGCTCGGTATCAGAGTAAGACAATCTCTTTATTCGTACCCGTAGCCATCATGTCAGAATTATCTGCGTTTAATCCTGAAAAATTTGAGCAATGGCTCCCCCAAGCACAGCGTCAACTGTATGTTAAATCGCTGATGCAACGGGTAGGGATGACACGATGGCGAGCTGAATGCTTTGTTCGTCTTTGGTTATATTTGTTTTTGAAAGATTGTCAAACTCGTCATACTCTGCCAAAATCACCCTTGAAGGAGTTAGCTTTTCCCCAAGGTTGGGTCGAATGTAGTTGCCATCAAGCTGCAGATATATTTTATAGCGATCAGGAACGAGGCGGTGAGCGTTCGGCTGGTATGATGCTGGATAAATTGGTTGCTTTGGGGTTAATTAGAAAACACTTTGATGGTAATTGTACCCAAATTGAAATTCAACCACTCCCAGAACTTTTGGAGCACCACACCCTAGATTATACAGCGATCGTTAAACCAGATGCTTTCGATTTGCGCAGCGATGCAATCCCCATTGCTAATATGTTAGCCAGTAATTACAATTGGCTCAATCGGAATACAGATACCGTACCTTACCGCATCGCCAATATTCTCCGCGACTGGGCTAGTCAATATGCAGGGGGAATGAGAGTATTACGGCGTAGTGATAATCAGAATCCAGTGGGATTTTATGTTCTCTATCCTACTCTGCGGGAATCGGAAATTAAATTTTTTGCTCCTCCCAGTCAAGGACTTCATCTAAGTCGAGTTACCGAAGTCGATCCATTTAAAATGGCTTTACCAGGAGATAAAACTTGTCGTTCTGTTTTTGTTCGTAGTTGGATGATTGATAGCTCCTACCAGAAACAGGCTCAAGTTCTTTTCTTACAGGATGCGCAACAAACCCTTCATAAGATGAAACAAGATTTTCCCAATTTATGGGATATGTATACCTTAATAATTCATCCCAGTTATGCAGAATTAGGACAAGCATTGGGATTTCAGAAAACTGGTTCTGACCCTAAATTACCACTTTATTGGATGTACCAAGCAGTCGATCGATTCCTAAAACTTGATATCCAAAAAGCTATGAGTAATATTATGTCTGTTTGATTACTTGTAGAAAAAAAGAATTTTTTTGTCTAAGTTCCGTTAGTTCAATGTGTAAATATACTTAAAAATAAAAAGTTAATTACTACTGATATACTTGAGTATTTTTACTCCAATAATCAACTATCGATTTCTCTCTCATCAATAATCTTCTCAAGCCTGAAGTACAAGAGAAGGTTATTGATGAGAATACTACCCTATTTAACTCTAGATCCTATTAAGAGCTTGCAATCAAAAGTTTAAAAGTTAAGAGCTAAAGGTAGCACAATAATTTTTCATTCAACCTGATAATACTCTTAGATGTCACCAAAAACGATGAAGCTAAAACCAGAATCCACAGGGCGATCGGGTGATGAAGTAATACAGACGAAATGATGTTGACTGGCTTCAATAATTGCACTTGAAAGATTAAAAGTAATCCAAGGAGGTCCGTACACTGTACAGACTGGTACTGGTGGTTTATCAAAAGGTTGGTCGAATTCTATAAGGTAGGTTCCTTCCTGTAGTCTGCGACAACGGAAACTTTCACCTGCAATCGAACTACCGTCTCGCTCGACAGTACCATAGATATGCTGGTGTTTTCTCCCATCAACTGCGCTTTGAAGAATAGACATGAGAAACTGCTGTTAAAATGCAATAAAGTATAATTTAATGCATTTATTGGAAAGGTGCCATACAAAAATCAACCTTTATAAAAGTTAACTTACTATTTGAGATTGAGTCCTGTAAATTCAAGCTTGGTCTTTTTCTTGTCACAAAAGACCCTGAATTCTTTGTTTATTTTTTCAAGTTCTTTACCTTTTTACAGCAAATCTTTATCATTACGTTTTAATTGTTGTATAACTTTGTCCACTGCTCTTTTAGTAATTAAATTTCCTGAATTTTACTGGTGGTAACCCTGAGATTGAGAAATCTTTAAATACGATGTATCAACAAGAAGGTATAACTACAGCTAGTCAAAATACTTTAGATCAAGAAACTTGTGAGTATATGAATCGGGCGATTTCTGTGTTTAAGCAAATGGAATAAATTTTATCGTTCAAATAAACCCCTCAAAGTCTGTTCTAATCTAAACACTCAACAAAACTTTTGATATTAAAATATCGATCTGAGTCCGACAAGTCTGGATATAGTAAACACTCCAATTCAAAATACCCATAAACTTGAAGCTATCTTCAAAAAAAGTATGGTGACTAATTGGTAAATGAGCTATATCCAGAAATATTGAAAGAGCAAAAAAAACTAATGATACAAGAAGAAATAAATATTCAGTTTGTAAAATTTGACGTCGCCAACGCACAAAATAAGCCAAAATTAATAAACCATAAATCATAAAAACGGTATTTTGGCTGATTCCCAAGTATTTAGGTACTATTTTTTCATGAATTAATAGCAGATCGTCGAACAGTAAAATACTGGAGATAACAGCAGACCACGAAAAGAAAGATGGAGATAGTCTAAATAATTTTGGCTTTCTAGAAGTCAACAGATAAGTAAAAAAACATATTGCTGTAACACTACACCAAAGCAAAATTCCTAAGTTAGAAACTAAACCGACATACAGGGGTAAACGAAACGAATTAGGGTTGATTATAGATGTACTTGGTGCATCCTGAACTGTTTTGAGAATATTGCTAAAAACACTATAGGGGTCGCCCATTACGTAATAAAGATTGACACCAAACAACCAATGGGTAACAAATAATCCTCCCAGTAAAAATACTGCAAATATTTGAGTCATCACAAAGCCTGGAAGAAATCTTCGGAATCGTTCTCCAATATCTCTGTTTTTATACATGATTTTTTGGTTAATTTTTAAATTAACTTTTAATCTCAAATGATTTCTACACCAAAGTATTTCTAATTAATGAAAATCTCTTGTGCTAAATTTAGCACGTCCTTAGGTTGAGTAATTATCAATGATTACTAATTTTGTTATTTCTTTAAGATAAGGTTAATGAATGATAAATACCGAGATATAAAAGCATTGTTTTACGAAACTTTTTATACTTGCTTTTGTTTTTTAGTCTTAAAAAACTAAGTAATCAATAAATAATAATTGTTGATCATAGCGGTCACGTTTAAGTACCTTAAGAATTGAGGATGTATTTATATATATCTCTTTCGAACGACAATATTTAAGCAATATTTTCTACCTATGAAAATAATAATTTGCCTGAAAAGTCGATCATATGAACCTTACATACCTTATTTTTATTAAATCAATATTTCAAGCAGAAAATAACGGGCTAGTTACTATTGTTTGATTTAGTTCTTATGAAGTAGGTATCTCAAATCACTCCCAACTAGCCATTAAGACTCCGCATTCGGTACACTCAATAGTGCAAATAATCGGAGTAAATATGTTACCGCCAAAAAAAAACACAAACAAATTTATAATTCATATTTGCTAGGAGCGAAATCTCTCCGTCAAAAAATGTTAATCATATTTCTTCCTGTGACTTTGATCCCATTGGCGATCGCAGGAATTTTGGGAGGGGTAATCACTTATCAACGTTCGTCTGAACAAAAGGAAGCACAATTGCATGATCGGGCAATAATAGTTGCAGAATTAACTAGTAAGAAACTGGAATTTGAATCAGCTATACTCCAAACCGCAGCAACAGATCCCCTAATTATTAATGCAGTTCGTAGTGCTTCTCAAGAAATTAAACAAGAAGGTTTAGAAAAAAAATCGGTTACTGAATTAGAAAATCAATTTAAAGAAAACAAACTTTTAAATGTCAATCAATTATTAAATTCATATTTGCAAAGGCTTGTTAAACTTGGCAACTTTACAGATATATTTTTTACAGAGCAACATGGTTTTAATATCGCCTCTAGTAAACCCACTCCTGATTTGATTCAAAGAAATAAAGCTTGGTGGAAAAAGGCGAAAAAATTACAAAATTCAGAAACTTTTATTACTCCACCACACCCACATAAATCCGCTAACACTCTTTATTTCGACCTGATAAATAAGATTGTCGATCCTAAAACTGGTCAATTTCTTGGTGTTATTAAAGCCGGTTACAGGGCTAAGGACCTCAATTTCTTAGCTGAAGAACTCCATAAAATCGAGCTTTTGGGTTCCGAGCATTTGCAAATCATATCGATTGCAGATGGAAAAAATCCCATGGTTGTGACAACTATGAATCGCGCTAAGAATAATAAAAAACTACATAGTACAAAACTCGCAAATATAAGTTCTCAGAAGGTCTTAGGGGGAGATGTATTACTCCAACATGCTATGAGATATCAGTCTAGACCCCAAAATAGCGGACCATACACAAAATCCTTCATTTACAACGATCGCCGTTTTACCTTAGCTCGAGTTCCCGGAAGAAATTGGATTGTAGTCGCTTCCATTGAATTAGCAGAAATTCATAAATCTGCTAAACAAATCTTATTAATGTTTGGCTTGATTTTTTTGGTTTTAGCTACGGTCGCATCCATTATCATTGTTAAATTTTCTCGCACTTTGTCTGACCCCCTCAATCTATTGACCATGACAGCGAGAAAGGTCACAGAAATTTGTGATTTTACTTTGCGGGTACCGGTTACAACTCAAGATGAAGTAGGAATGTTAGCCATTCATTTTAATCGCTTAATTAGATGGATCGAAAAATATATTCAAGAACTCCAAGAAACTCAAGCTCAACTAATTCATTCGGAAAAAATGTCCAGTTTGGGACAAATGCTTGCTGGTGTTGTCCATGAGATTAATAACCCAGTAAACTTTGTACATGGAAATATTCAACATGCGGGTGAATACAGCCAAGATTTATTGAAGATAATCCAGATCTATCAAGAAAATTGTCCTAATTTATCCTCTGAAGTTCAAGAACGGATAGAAGATATGGACCCAGATTTTGTCAGTCGAGACTTTCCCAAGCTTTTGAATTCTATGCAGGTCGGAACGGAACGTATTATTGGAATTGTTAATTCCTTACGTACTTTTTCCCGTTTGGATGAAGCAGATGTCAAACAAGCAGATATTCACGAGGGAATTGATAGCACATTGGTGATTCTGCAAAGTCGTCTCAAGGATAATAAATCATCTCCTACGATCCAAATTATTAAAGATTATGGCGACATACCATCAGTAGAATGCTGTCCCGGACAGATAAATCAGGTATTTATGAATATTTTGGCGAATGCGATCGATGCATACAAAGAAAGTCCCCAACTCAAAGATTCAGATGGTACTGAAGCAATAAAAAATCGGGAAAAACCTAAAATCACTTTGCAAACAAGACACGAAGGTAAAAATTGCATCATCACTATTAGTGATAATGGCTCTGGGATGAGTCCAGAAGTGAAAAGACGTATTTTCGACCCGTTTTTTACTACCAAGTCAGTAGGTCAAGGTACTGGTTTAGGACTATCTATTAGCTATAAAATTGTGGTGGAAAAACACAAAGGGAAACTAGAGTGTGATTCAATAGTCGGTCATGGAACAAAGTTTACAATTACTCTTCCTATAGAAGCTGCGATTGAACCCCAGGAAAAACTTCTGATTTAATACTGGCTTGGGTTAATATTACTTTGATTTCGCAAATCAATTGAAAAGCGCATATATGCGGATATATCAATGACTTGCGCGTAGCGCTATATTTCCACATACCGTAGTCGTCATAATTGTTCCCTATTATTTACTTCCCCTGTTCCATATTTACTTTCCAATATTTATGACTTCCTGAAAATATTAATCGTTTTGCATGACGTCTATCTGTGAAAATAGCTATAGGTAACCAGCATTCGATAAACTCAATAATGCAAATAATCCTGTAACTATACTTACTATGTCCGATTCCCAAACCATTAGTAACGCCGTCGCCAAACTTTATAATACTTACCCTTTCCCTCCAGAACCCTTATTAGATGAGCCCCCACCAGGTTATAACTGGCGCTGGAAATGGTCATCTGCTTATAACTTTTGTACCGGACAAAAACCCGGTCGTGAAAATATTCGCATTCTTGATGCTGGTTGTGGAACTGGAGTTGGGACAGAATACTTAGTTCACCTCAACCCAGAAGCTTCAGTTGTGGGAATCGATTTAAGTGAAGGTGCATTAGAAGTTGCAAAAGAACGCTGTCAACGCTCCGGTGCAAATCGCGTGGAGTTTCACCACCTGAGTTTATTTGATGTAGAACAACTTGAGGGAGAATTTGATTTAATTAATTGTGTAGGAGTTTTACATCATACTCCCGATCCCATTCGCGGGATTCAAGCTTTAGCCAAAAAATTAGCACCCGGTGGTTTATTCCATATTTTCGTATATGGAGAATTGGGACGAAGAGAAATTCAATTCATGCAAGAAGCGATCGCGATGCTCCAAGGGGAAAAAAGGGGTGACTATCGGGATGGAGTACAGGTTGGAAGACAGATATTTGCTTCCTTACCAGAAAATAATCGAATTTTACAGCGAGACAAACAACTCTGGGCTCTGGAAAATCATAAGGATGAAAATTTTGCTGATATGTACGTTCATCCTCAAGAAATTGATTATAATTCCGAAACTTTATTTGAATTAATTGACGCTTCCGGGTTAGAATTTGTGGGATTTTCTAATCCTGGTTACTGGAACTTAGAACGAATTTTAGGTCAGAACCCAGAATTAATGGAGCGAGCAGCAAACTTGAGCGAACGCCAACGTTACCGTTTAGTAGAAATATTAGATCCAGATAACCCAGAAATTACCCACTACGAATTTTTCCTCAGTCGTCCACCATTACCCCACACCAATTGGTCTGACGAGCAAGCTTTGCTTGGAGCAACTCCAGAAATTAATCCTTGCATAGATGGGTTCCCAAGTAAGTGTATATTTGATTACAATTACCAAGTAGTAAAATTATCAGATGAGGAGTTTAAGTTCATGCAAGCTTGCAACGGAAGCTTAACAGTTGAAGAAATTATTAAAGATTTAGAATTAGGTTTACCAGAAATCAGAAAACTTCAGCAACAGCAATTAATTATGTTGTCAGGGAACTAAATAATTATTAGTTAGACTGTTAGGCTGGGGAAAAGACATTTATTTTTTTTGATTTGGGTAAAATGTCAAAAAATGTCACAAATTTTTTCCCGAAAATTTTCCAAGAATTTTCCCAAAAAATTTTCCAAAAATTTTCCCAAAAAAATTCTAATGATTTCCGATTCTTCCCATCTCCCCACCTATAATTCCATGAAAAAATATTATGGATTTGTCTTCGGAAGTCATAGCAGATTTAAGGTATTGTTGGCGAATCCTCATCAACAGCCAAGACTCTAATTTTGTCCGTAATGTCATTCTCAACTTGAAGTTAAGCAACGTTTAATTACTCAACGGCATTATCGTTTATTGCTCATGTATTGCTAATATTTTTTGAACTTTCATTGAGAATAATGAGAATGTCAAGCATTTAATTGCTGGATTCGTTAAAAATTTCAGATGAAATTGCTTTTTTGATTTCAGAGAATGTATGAGAATAGCCAAAAAGCAAATGACAAGATGACAAGATCGGAGTTAAAATATGTTGTAAGAGATTATTCCCTTCTGCCATCTCTATATCTCTGCTAATTATAAAACTTCAGGTGCGAATGTACGCACAAAACATCTTTTATGTCATCAGTAATTTTGCGTATGTTCCAGGAAATGTGTTCTGCCCAACTAATTAAAACTTGGGTCGCAAATGCCCTGTATATTGAGGAATATAGCCTTTGCTTATCGCATTTTGGTGACAATAAGTTAATTGTTTTTTTCTAAAGTATTGTTACCCAATCGTGATATGATTCAACTGGCTGAATATCTAGCTAACATAAGTTCACTAAACTGGTTTGAAATCCCGTGAATTCGTCAGATGAATCAATAGATCCGATCGCGACAAGACAAGAAGAAGCAGTAGAAGATCTTGAGGGCTCAAGCTCTGGAAATTCAATGGAAGAGTTTTATAAACTTTCCGAAGAACTGCTTTTAATAACTCTTGTTCTGATAGGGATAATCTTTATCTCAGTATGGATTTTTTATTCTTTAAACATTGCTCTTAACTATCTACTTGGGGCATGTGCGGGTATAGTTTATTTGAACATGTTGGCGAAAGATGTTGAGCAATTGAACCAAGAAAGAGTAAGGTTGAAAAAAAATCGTTTTGCTCTGTTGATTGGTTTGATAGTCATAGCAAGTCAATGGCATCAGCTACAAGTGCTTCCCATATTTTTGGGTTTTTTAACTTATAAAGCAACGCTCATTGTTTACATGCTACGGATAACATTCAATCCCGACCATTAATAGTTAGCGTTGAGAAAGGGAATACTCCAATCATTCCTGTTTGGGGAAATTTCTTGAGAAATGCAAATGCTTAATGTTTTAAACGTCTTAACTGTCTTTAATTCTTTTACCCTTGCCGAATTGGAAGTAGGAGATCATTTCTACTGGCAATTAGGCAATCTAAAAGTGCATGGGCAAGTTTTTCTCACTTCATGGTTTGTGATTGGGCTTCTCGTGGTGGCTTCATTAGCAGCTACTAGGAATATCCAAAGAGTTCCCAGTGGTATTCAAAATTTAATGGAATATGCCCTAGAATTTATTAGGGATCTGACCAAAAACCAGATAGGTGAGAAAGAATATCGCCCTTGGGTGCCATTTATCGGCACATTGTTCCTGTTTATCTTCGTCTCGAATTGGTCAGGTGCTCTAATTCCTTGGAAGTTGATCGAACTACCATCTGGTGAATTAGCTGCTCCCACAAATGACATCAATACGACCGTCGCTTTGGCGTTGCTAACTTCTTTGGCTTACTTTTATGCAGGATTTAGCAAGCGGGGTTTGGGATACTTTAAAAAGTATATAGAACCAACACCAGTTTTATTGCCTATTGCGATTTTAGAAGATTTCACCAAGCCCCTTTCCCTGAGTTTCCGTCTGTTTGGAAATATTCTGGCGGATGAATTGGTAGTAGCAGTGTTGGTATTACTCGTGCCACTGTTTATACCATTACCAGTGATGGCGTTGGGATTATTTACCAGTGCCATTCAAGCCCTTGTATTTGCCACCTTAGCAGCCGCATATATACACGAAGCGATGGAAGGGCACGGTGATTAAACATTAATTAAGACTCATTTTTGGTCTGAAATTAGTGTAATTTTAGATTTAGGGCTTGAGATTTTAGATTTAACACCAAGTTGAAAATCAAAGTCTCGCTCCTCGAACCTGAAACCTCGATAATTGATATTTACTAAAGGGAAGGAAATCAAGATGGATCCATTAGTTTCTGCTGCTTCAGTTTTAGCTGCTGCTCTCGCGATTGGTTTAGCAGCAATTGGTCCTGGTATTGGTCAAGGTAACGCTGCAGGTCAAGCAGTAGAAGGTATTGCTCGTCAGCCAGAGGCAGAAGGAAAAATTCGTGGTACTTTGCTGTTGACTTTGGCGTTCATGGAATCACTAACAATCTATGGTTTGGTAATTGCTCTAGTATTACTATTTGCGAATCCATTTTCCTAAGCTTTTTCTTTGATGTAGGGACGCGAAAGTGCGTCTCTATATCGTTCGTGTCGCGATTTTTCCGCGTCAGGGAAGAGAGGTTTTCAGGTAATTGTTTTCAGGTAATTGTTCGTTGCGCTCGTCGCCCGTGTCAAAAACGAACATGGAACCATCGCAAAATATATCGCAAAATATGAAGAAATTCATAACTTTGCTTCATATGGAAATTGCAGTATAAGCCCCATAGAAGATGTTTGATTTTGATGCGACCTTGCCCTTAATGGCATTGCAGTTTTTGCTTCTGGCAGCTTTATTAAACGCAATTTTTTATAAACCGCTGACCAAAGCACTTGATGACCGGGATAACTACATCCGTACAAATAAAGTTGATGCTGACGAACGCTTAGCGAAAGCAAAAAGAGTGACTCAGGATTATGAGACTCAGTTAGCTGACTCTCGCAAACAGTCACAAACTTTAATCTTAGCAGCTCGCGAAGAAGGTCAGAAAATTTATGCTGAAAAAATTGCAGAAGCTCAAAAAGAAGCTGCTGCAAAACGAGAGCAAGCATCTCGGGAAATAGAACAGCAAAAACAAGAAGCCTTCAAT
>NZ_JASJDK010000150.1 GCF_030065675.1 Mastigocoleus sp. MO_188.B34
TCGTTGCTCCTTTGGGAAAATCCGACTTGCCAATCACCTGAAATTCTAATCCTGCGGCTAGAACTTTTGCTTGAGCGTCTTCAATTCCTAATACGGTGACGCGATGACCACGGTGTTTGAGTTCGTAACCTAAAGTAGTCATAGGGTTAAGATGACCAGCAGCAGCAGGACAAATGATGCCAAAATGAGTCATAAGATTTTCGGGAGCACAAGAGATATGTGATTCAGTTTACAGCTATGGCGCAATTTAATCTGCTTAACCCTTTTCTAAGTGCGTTTCACATTCTACTCTAACTTTATTCGCTGTAAGACTCGATACCCCTCAAACGATCAAAATTCCTTACTTCGACCATTTAAGCCACGCGCCGAACATCACAGTCAACTTATACTCAATTCGAGTTATGAATCTCTGGGAACTTTGTTTTTCTGTGGTTTTACGGTATTCATCGTCAGTAAGAAGTAATGAGTAATGAGTAATGATTTTTAGACATCAAAAAAGAGTCTAATTTACAGATGCATACGTTTTCTTTCCGCTATACTTCCAACCCCAATCAATGTAGCAATATCCAATGAAATAGTCCCAGTTGAAATTTTTTTAACAGCCGCGAAATAGAATTTTTACTCACTCATTTAACTCTAGCTGAAAAAAGGGCGGATTACTTAAAATATCCTCCCTTTATCCGCTACGCTATATATTAGTGTTGCAGGCAGTAGAACGTAATGATATTTCCGCACAAACCAGTTAAAACTATTGAGTTACAAGTTGATGCAATTTACAAATATTTTGACACTAACGATGAATTGCATCTAATCATGTATGTACGCCCTGATACAGATAAGAAATATTTGATTTTTAAGAAAACAGATGGTAAAGAATTAAGATTATCAGCATCAATAATCCCAGAATTAAAACGAATTTAAAACGATTATTTACGGTAAAAATAACAGTATAAATAACAGTAAATATTTACTGCATATTTTCCAGTAGTTTTGTGGCTTCTTTAATCAAACCACGTATCAGCTTAGCTTTAGGCTGTCCGGTATACTCGCAGAGTTTTTCAAGCTCATCGTATGTTTCTGGGTCTAAGTCAACGGTGATACGAGTAGTTTTAGCTGTTGACTTCTTGAGATTATTAAGTAAATTATTTTCCGGATGAGATTGCTGTTTTGAACGAGTGGAAGTCTTTTTGGTTTTGGTCTTTTTCTTTTCCAGTTCTGGGACGTCAAATGCACTCACTAAATCTGTTAAAGAGCGGCGAGATTGTTTTTTATTCATTTGTCCATCCTCAAAATTTCTCGAAATAATTTATCGTAATCTTGTGCGGCATCCTTAACACCTTTCATTTGCCACACAGTAGAACCTTGGAGAAAGGAATCGGCAATCATTTGTTTTTGATAAATTACTTGTTTAAAAATATTTATTCCTTCTATTTCTGTTAATAATTGCTGGGATTCTTTGAGAAGTTTTGTGTTTTTGATTGCTCGATTAATAAATATTCCTGCACTTGGTAATCCTTTACGGGCTTTTTGAATTTGTTTGACCATTCTCACAGCAGATGCAGCTGACATCATATCTAAGCCAGAAGGGGTTACAGGAATTACTGCAAGAGAAGCAGTAAGTAAAGTACACCTTGTGGCATCTCCAAGATTTCCAGCATTATCAATAACCAAGTAATTTACATCTTGTTCCAACTCAGGTACTTGGTCGGCAAGTTCGTCTGGGTCAGTAATATGATATACAGGTATTTTCAGTTGCATGACCTCCAACCAATTAGAAGTACTGCTTTGACCATCTGCATCTATAACCGCGACATTCTTCTTTTTTATTTGTGATAGCCAGTAAATGAAATGTACGCAGGTAGTGGATTTGCCTACGCCTCCCTTGAGATTACAAAAACATATGGTGCTCATTACTGCTAAAATATACTGTAAATATTACTGCATTTTAATACTGCTTTTTCTCATAATAATGATTTGTAGCGACGTTTCCTATAAAAATTGGGCAGGCTTTTATTAGATTCTTCTTTTACCCACGAGTTGACTATATGGGCTTTAAGCCTGCCCAATTTTTTAAGGGGGTTTTGTAATTCTTTGTACAAATCGTTGCATTATTTTTAATAAATTAAGTTGATGTACTTAATGCTGGTCTTAATCGGGCAAGTTTTTCTTGCTTTGGTATGAAATAGGTCAATTAAGAATGCTTAAACGCTTTACAAATACTCTTTCTAAAAATGGGGCAGGCTTTTATTAGATTCTTCTTTTATCCACGAGTTGACTATATGGGCTTTAAGCCTGCCCCATTTTTATAGGAAACGTCGTTACGATAAAAGTATTGTGGCGTATAGAACTGCTTCTATACCAATAACGGAAGCTATTAAGCGTTTCCTTAAAACTTAACGGTAACGCAGTTGCTTGTCTTAAAATTATTCAAAATAATGGAACAACGCATATTAGGGATAGATCCGGGTTTAGCAATTTTAGGATTTGGTGTCATTGATTGCGATACAGATAGCTTACGGCGGCTCCGAAAGGGGTATCCAGCTGAAAGTAATAATAACCCAGTACAATTAGTTGAATTTGGTGTAATTCGCACACCAGCAAAAACAGAGATAGGTAAAAGATTATGCACCTTGCATGATGATTTACATACTCTGATAGAGCAATGGAAACCAGACTTGGTTGCAATAGAAAAATTTTTTTTCTACCGGATGTCAAGTACTATTTTGGTTGCTCAAGCTAGAGGAGTTATCATGCTAGCTTTAGCTCAAAAATCTATCGATACTGTAGAATTTGCTCCATCTCAAATCAAGTTAGCTTTAACTGGCCGTGGTAATGCGAAAAAATATGAAGTTCAAGAAGCGGTAGCCGAGGAGCTAGATTTAGAACACATCCCTCGACCAGATGATGCTGCTGATGCATTGGCGATCGCATTAACCGCGTGGTTTGAACTCTAATTGAGGAGGTATGTATTTTTATAGTTTATTCTTATTTGCAGCAAAAATTTGCAGTATTTTTATTCAGTATTTTTATACGGCATAGCACCGAGATGCAGTAAAAAAGGTGTATAAGTGGTATTTATAGAAATCACCAAAAGGCTTATGATGCCGTGGCTTGAGTTATAAGAAATTTTGAAGTGCAGTATAAATTGAAGCGTAATTCACGAAACAACAAGGGTATAAGGGTTTGATTCCACTTTTTGGGTAGAACGTGGAAACCCAATTTGGCATTGAGCCAATCCCAAAAAATTGTGTTACTCAAACTCAATTTCATCAAACATCCTCGTCTCATTACCCCAGCTATCCCAACCTTCTCTGGATTGTCGCGCAAACATCTCTAGCTTAGTCATGCCAGCACAAAGGGTCTCTACTAAATTATAAAATTCATCTGGCTTGCGGTTATATTCACGACATGACGCTCTTAAAATTGTTGACTGGTTGATCAAAGTTTTTGTATTGGAGAAAGCCTTTATCTTGCCTTTAGTCGCTAAAATGCAGTGTTCGGTAACATTCCGCAACCAATTCCCAGTTCCTATATGAGGAGTACCTTTTTTAGTAATCTTTTCCCAAGTCAGAACAGTCTTCAATTCAAACTCCCACTCCTGAATGCACTGTGCCGCTTCAATTAAATGATTGTTGGTGAACCACAGCCAAAGAACGCAACCAGTGTGGATGCTCAATTCAGGTATTGGTAGTTTTTTTATCTCAATAAGTTTCATTGGTTTGTAGGGAATGGGGTTTAATTGGGTATTATCCCCGGTTCGCAACTTATAAAACCAAGGTGGATCCAATACTATGCACTGGTATGCCTTTTCTGGCAGTGGTACTTCTCCAACATCAAGCAGACCTTCAAGTTTCGCCAGACGAGTTAAATAAGCTTGCTTCTTTACTGATTCGATTCGTAGGCGTGATATTTGGGCAACTGCATTTTCATAGGTGCCAAGATATTTTATGATTTCATGTCTTGGACTTCCGTCAATTCGCACACTTTTAACCAAGTAATAATAATTGCATCTTTGGGTTTTCTTTTTAGCGATAAATGGCATTTTTAAATGTAGTTCTAATTATTTAAAATTTTTTAGAACTACAAAATATCAAAAACAGTTATGAAAAGGAAGTGGCGTCAAGCCGAGAACCTTGAAAAATTTGCCTTCCGGGCTTCAAAAGCATTGATTGTTCGTTACAAATAAAGGCGTTGATGACTACGATGTAGCAAACTTTTAAATGCATACATCACAAGGATTTTCAGACTAGATCGCCGAAATTAATACGCATTAAAAATTAGTTAAAAAATATACTTACGAATTCAGGATTGCACAAAAGAAAATTGATAGGAGATTTGAGTAACTTTTATGAAACCCTACAAAGTGGATGTTTAAATCCCATATAGTTTACTTTTGGGTATATAAAAAAGAATTATTAGAAAACACAAGGGATGTAAGGATAACCTACTTCCCGGTAGCTTCCGTTGACCGTTTGGTAGATAGGAATTGATTAATTCTGGTAGCTCCATCTGTTTCATCACCTGCAGCAACAAAACAATATCATCAATTCTTTCTGAGATAATTTGGTAATTCTGTTTCTTGTCCATACACCAGAATTACCATTTTTTGGTCTCCGTTAATTCTGAGTACTTTTACTCATCTCTTCATGCGCGAACGGTGAGTTATTAAATCAAATACTTGTTATAGCAATCTTTGGCTATTGCGTATATTTTTTTGCCAAATGTTTATACATATGATTTTCGGCAATCTGGTCTGATAATCCTTATGATGTATGCATTTGAAAGTTTGCTACATCATGGTCATCAACACCTTTATTTGTAATGATAAATCAATGCTTTTGAAATCCAGAATGTAGCTTTTACAAGGTTCTTGGCCCAATGCCAAGTTAATATTCATGTAATTTATCTCTAAATATACTTTCTGAATCACATTTAACATCCACCCTACAAAGTGGATGTTTGACTCTATATTTCACAAACATAAGCATCAAAATACTACAACTTACCATAACTTATGCCAGTTCAAAATTTTGAGGAGCAAAATTTAGTAGATAACGATTTTAGTTTTCAAGACCTGAATGATTCTAGTTTTTTCAAGACTAGGCTAGAAAACATTTTATTTGTAAATACCCTTGTGCAAAGAACTAACTTTGGCGAAGCTGTCTTAATTAATGTGAATGCATCCGGTGCCGACTTCAGTGGTGCCAACCTCAGTCTTGCTAACCTCAGTGGTGTCAACCTCAGTCTTGCCAACCTCAGTGGTGCCAATCTCAGTCTTGCTGACCTCAGTGGTGCCAATCTCAGTCTTGCTGACCTCAGTGGTGTCAACCTCAGTCTTGCCAACCTCAGTCTTGCTGACCTTAGTCTTGCTGACCTCAGTCTTGCTGACCTCAGTCTTGCTGATCTCAGTCTTGCTGACCTTAGTCTTGCTGACCTCAGTGGTGCCAACCTCGGTCTTGCTGACCTCAGTGGTGCCAACTTCAGTGATGCCAACCTCAGTGATGCCAATGTCGAAAATGCCAGATTTGGAAATAACCAAGGAATTTTTTCAGAAATTAAGCTTGATTTAATTCGACGCGGAGCAATTTTTAAGGGTTCAATAAAATATAGACAAAACTGCCCAGCCTTTGTTAGTTGATCTGTTTTAGGTTAAGTTGTAATCGTTTTGTTGGAAGGCTGGGCAATATCTAAGGGACAGTTCTACACCCAAAATTACCCTGTATTTCCACACTTATTTGGCCATGGAAGACGCGCGGTTCGCGTAGCGCGTGGAGCGCGTACCCTATTGATTTTATCTTCCCAATAACGTTATTGGAAACATTTAGATAGTGGTATTTATGCCAATATCAGACCATATTAAGTCACAAAAAATACCTAAAATCCTAATAATTGACTGATAATATGAGTACATTATTTGAACGGCTTGGTGGCAAGCCTGCAGTCGAAGCTGTTGTAGACAAGTTCTACATTCGAGTTATGGAAGATAGTCGAATAAACCATTTTTTCGCTGGAATTGATATGAAAAAACAGCGGGAACATCAGACAGCTTTTTTAATATTTGCATTTGGTGGTAGTGCCTATCATAGAGGTCTTTCATTGCGGACAGCCCATCAAAACTTAGTTGAACAATTTGGTGGATTGAGAGACGAGCATTTTGATGCAGTATTTGAACACTTGGTATCAACACTTCAAGAGTTAAGTGTAGCCGATAATTTAATCAGAGAAGCAGGTGAAAACATAGAATTATTTAGACGTTATATACTTAACAAGTGATTTTAATTAATACTAACCATTTATATAGTTCGGTAACGACTACTATCAAACTACTTAAGAGATAAATAGTAATAATTAATACTTATTTTTATATATTTGTTTTCGCGGCAGATGCCGCGATTAACACCTTAATTATAAGAACAAAGAGCGATTTGCGCTGCCAGGTACGTAACACACACCTTGACAAAAATGTGACTAAATAACATTTTTGAGAAATACTTGACCAGATTCAAGCACATTTACTCAATTTGAGGATCCAAGCAACCCGGAAGATTGGGCGACCTTTCTCGGAGTGCTGCGCGGGAATTTTTTGTAGTATTCAGGCGCAAATCATTTTTGTGCGCAGAAGAATGAGTTAATTTATTTTTTTTTGAGTGAATGAATGAGCAGCGCTGACAAAAATTATTTAGTGGAGCGAGTGCAGCGAGCGCAACGGCGGCTGAATACTTTTAGAGTTTCTAAAAGTCAACAAAACTTTTTGATAAGTACATAGGTGTACTTATTACAATGAAAGACCTCTACTTCTTTTGAGTTGCTGTTCTTCTTCTTCTTCTTCTTCTGCTTTTTCTCGTTCCACTTCCTTTACTATCTCTGACAATCCCTCAAAATTTTCTTTGTCTTCTTCTTCGATATTAAACACTGGTTCTTGTGAGTCATCTAAAGATAAGTCAGCAACTAATTCTCCATTAGGTCTGGTAACTTTTAGTTGATTTTCAACACGCTCAAAGCCATAAATATCAGTTTCAATAAAATTTGGTTGTCCTAAGCAGTCCCAAGTTTCTTTTAGAATTGAGGCGAATCTTTCTGCTTGCTTTCTTTGGGATATTCTTAATCCCTTCAACATTTTTTCAAATGTTTCTTTGTCTCCTTCCTTGATATTAGACACTGGTGAGTGCGACCCATCCAAGGGTAAATCAATAACCACTTCACCAGATTTTCTAGTGAATTTCAGTCTGTCTTCGTAATTCTCAAAACAGTAATTTTTTGTTTCACGAAATTTTGGTCGTCCTATGTACTCCCAAGCTTCTTTTAGAATCAAGGCGAATCTTGCTACTTCCCTTTGATTTAGCTGTTGTTGAGTATTTTGTTGAATTATACCATTTGGGACTATTTTATCTAACTCACTTGCCTCAATTTTTTTTGCAGTTCGAGCATACTGCATCATATTTATTATTAATACTTTATCAGTTTTGGGGTTGTATTTTATCGATTCATATTTCTGTAATCCTGGGAAGGTATAACCCTTACCCAACTTCGTTCCAGAGAAAGCTATTCCACTCATTCCATAGCTAATTCCTTTCGGCTTCCCAGTGCGTGTAAATTCACATCTAACTGAAACATTTTCAAGCAAAAGTTTTTTCATAAACTCTGGCATTGAATCAGAAGATTTTATTGCTTCATTAATAGTTGTTTGTAATTGTTTTTTGACTGGAAGTTCCGGTGGAGAATCACGCTTACCCATCTCATATTCTGCTTGTTCTCGCTCCATCCGTCTTAACTGCCCAGTACTCAAATTACGTTCTTTTTTCTCCCGGCTAGATACTGTTTGTTCTAAACCATATTCTTGTTCTAGTTGGCGAATGATTTGTTCTGAGCGAATATACTCCCAACTATCCCTAGTAACCTTGCCGTCATCTAAACTAATTCTGCTGGCACAAATATGTATATGTTCATGGTCGCGATCGCTGTGGCGATAGATGGCATATTGGTTCGCTGTGTAACCCATTGCTTCCATATACTTGTCAGCCAGTTCGCACCAAGTATCATTATCTAAATGTTCACCACCTGCCAGTGAGAGAGAAACATGGTGAACTACTTTCTCTGCTGAAGGGTTAAGTTGTCGAGATATCCGAAATTCTTTTGCTAGTTCTCTGGCATTTCTGCCAAACATATTACCGCCAATTAAGCATGAATTATCTTTGCTCTCAAGGTAGTCAAGCAGTCCGCGAAAACTTTTACCTTTACTTTGGTTGCCAATCATTCTGTTTCCCAGTTAATCGTAGTCATCTTCATCAATATCCTCATCACCAATCTGGGAAAGTTTAAGACCAATTTTTTGTAATAGCTTTCGCAGTTCTTCTATTTCTCCTGAATCTGCGGGTGGTTGCAATCCCATTTTGATTGCTGTGTTTGTCGCTCTGGTGAGTTGATTAATATTGTTGCCGATGCGAGCTAACTCTCTATAAGTTGTCAAAGTTATTTTACTCATTCGTCGCGGTAGTGGCTTCAACAAAACACAGCGTCTTGTGAATTCAGCTATCGATAGTCCCGCATCAAGTGCTTTTTGTTTAATCATCTCGTCTTCGATCGCGTTGACACGAGCTTCTAATTTTTTAGTTCTAAGCAAGTTCTTTGACAACTTTCGGGGCATAAATCAACACAGTGAGGTTAAGAAAATCGATCTGTTAATAAAAACGGGAGTTATCGAGGAGCAAGAAACTGACTAAACTTACACGAAATGTATTGGCAGACAAGGGGGAATCGTAACGAGGGATAGGGGTTTCCAAAGGGGGAGCCCCTTTGGCAAGCGCTGGTCGAGCGAAGCGAGAGTTGCCGCAGGCAACAAGCACGGCTTGCTCCTCACCCCCCTCTCCCCACAAACGCAATATACTGCTGCTTCCCAAAACCGAGGAATAACGAGAAGAATTTTGGCACGCCAGAGAAAAAATACAAAACAAAAAAATATAAATTAAAACAGAATTATCATATAACGAGAAAATGCATTATTTTTATCTATAAAAAGAAAGATTTATAGAGCGAATATTTTTTAGATAAATTTTAAATTAAATCTGTTAAATAAATAAATTATTTAACTAATTTGATTTTTGATTCTATGAGATTAATAGTATTCGTTTAAATTGAGTTAAAAATTAAGACAAATTAAATCAAAAATATGATTGAAATTTATGAACAAACAACAACGAATATCTAAACCCAAAATATCTAAAGCGATTGATGTTTTAAAAGAATTAGATAAAAAAGAATTAGATGATGTTAATGCACGTAAAGCTATTAAAAATATGTACCGCCAAATTCAACATGTTTTAAAACTGGGATATACTTATTCAGAAGTTTCCGAAACTTTAGCTGGTTTAGACATTAATATCAGTTCTCAACGCATTAAGTATTTTTTGGCTGATATTCGTAACTCAAAAAATCAAAAATCTCAATCTAAAAATAAAGTTGATAATAAGTCTACAGAAGACGACTGTTAATTCAAGTTCAGAACAAGATAATAATTCAATTACTGATACTGTCAAACCTGCTCAAAATAGACAATCTAATCAGATACTTGCAAATGCAGAAACTTAACGAGTAAAACCCTTACTCTTATCCAAACAATAAAAATACTTTTTAAACCATTATAATAACTAATATTTATAGATGTCTACAAAAACTTCAACAAATAAAACTACCTCTTTTATCACTAGAAAACTAATAATAATAACAATATATATAATTAAATAAATAAATGGTCGTTAACTATAGTTAAAATTTATAAAAAACACGAAAAAAAGAATAGCAAATTTTAGGTATTTATCATCTAAAATATTTATTAATATTCATTTATTAATGCCGATAACTATGCTACTAAACGAGGGGGAATTTTATCATGCTTATAGTAGAATAATTTAGAAAATGAATCTTGGTTTATCTGGTCAAAAACGTGAAGAGTTACAATATGCTTTACTTGATGCTTTTCCTAGTAAAGCTTCACTTAAAAAAATGCTAAATTTTGAGTTAAATAAAAACCTAGATGAAATCACTACAGATCCTAACTTAAAAGGCATTATATTTAATTTAATAAAAACAGCTGATTCTCAGAACTGGATTGAAGATTTAATTAATGCTGCACTAAATAGAAATCCTGGAAATTCCAAACTAAAAGCTATTGCTGAAGCGACAAAACTAAATCAAGCTAGTGTAAACTCATCCAATAAACCAAAAGACAGAAGTGGACACTCAAATACTAAACAGGTAAATCATTTAGTTATTAAACTACATGGCATTAGTTATGACGAATTTCTTAGTGACAAGGAAATACACTCAGCTGTGTCATTACTTTTCCAAAAAGTTGATTGTGATCCAAGTTTAAATATTGAGAAAGTAGAAGATAGTAGCATAAAAATAACCCATTGTGGCACTCCAGAAGGTCTTCAAAAACTAGCAGATTTAATTCAGTCAGGAGATAATTGTGAACTAAAAGAACTTGAAGAATTAGGTATTTATATTGAAGATGCAAAGCTGATACTTGAATCTGCTCAAGAAGAAAACAAATCAGCTACTAAAACCTTCTCACCGAAAAATATAAATATCCGTCAAAACCCAATTACTACCAAACAAGTTTTTGCAAACCTAATTCGTGGCAATTTAGTTGGAGCTTTTCGGATTTTTAGAAATCTCAGTCGCGCCAACCTCAGTCGTGCTGACCTCAGTGGTGCTGACCTCAGTCGTGCTGACCTCAGTCGTGCCAGACTCAGTCGTGCCAACCTCAGTCGTGCTGACCTCAGTGGTGCTGACCTCAGTCGTGCCAGACTCAGTCGTGCCAGACTCAGTCGTGCCGACCTCAGTCGTGTTGACCTCAGTAGTGCCAAACTCAGTCGTGCCAGACTCCGTCATACTGACCTCAGTGGTGCTGACCTCAGTCGTGCTGACCTCAGTAGTGCCAAACTCAGTCGTGCCAACCTCAGTAGTGCCGACCTTAGTTTTGCCGACCTTAGTTTTGCCAACCTTAGTGGTGCCGACCTCATAGGTGCCGACCTTATAGGTGCCGACCTTATAGGTGCCGACCTTATAGGTGCCAACGTCAAAAACACCAGATTTGCAAATAACCCAGGAATTTCTGAAAAACTTAAGCTTGATCTAATTCGACGCGGAGCAATTTTTGAAGATACCCCCCCAGGCGATACTCCCTGATCGCTCGCTTCGTTCTGGTTCCCCATTAAGAATAGCAATCCTCTCGTAGGAGGGGGCAGGGGGCTAGGAGCAGGGGTTTCCAAGGGGGAATGGCAAAGGTTGGATATTTTATTTATTGGAAGTGCCAAAAGCCTTTTTTTGTGACATAATTAGTATAAATAAGCAATTTATGATTTATAAATCTGCGTAACAATACGCAGATTTATTTTTTTGAGAACTCCAATAATTCCTTTTTCCATAACCAGCTAAACATTCCGGAACATAAGTGATTATTTTAAAAAATTTCAGTATATTACCGTACTAGTACACCGCAACATAATTGAAGAAGGCAGTGCCGATGAAAAATAATTTGCACCACCAATTACCGGGCGTAAAATTTTTCTGTCCCCCTGCTCCCCACCCCCTGCTATAAGAGGATTAGAAGCCGGTTAGACACGAAATTCCTAGAACGTGTAGTTAAAAGCATTACGCTTCTTTCTTCTGTTTGGGTTTTGGTTTCTGGGCAGATTTCCCGGTGTTACCATTCTTTTTAGAATAAATTTTCTTTGATGTGCCTTTTTTGGAACCGCGCACTTTTTTGTCCTTACTAGGTTTCTGCTCCGGTTTCTTAACCTTTATGTACTTTGGATGTTCCGGCGACGGTGGTGCTACCAACGACTCAAAACCAAACACTCCTTTCTCTGGCAGAAAACGCGCCTTTAATTGAACAAAGAATCTTGGTTGCTGTTCATCTTTTTCTAGTCGCGGGTTAAATCTAAACGGTTGAACTGGCGCATCACGCCAAACCAGCGGGATATGAGTCGCCTTGAAATATCTTTTCTGCCGATCGCTATCCAAAGATTTAAAGAACTCATACTGCTCGGAATCAAAATTACGCGCCACCGTTAAAATCGGAAATTTATTACAAGGGATGAATTGCCACCACCCGGAAAGTTTAAATTCATTCACAGCAAGTTCAGTCATTAGTTCGCCAGTTCCAAACCCTACTAACTGAAAACGCATTGTTGGCTGCTTATTGCGGTCTGGTAAATGTAGTGGACGTGGATGCACAATTAGTTTTTGATGTGCGCCAAACCTTTTTACCTGGATTTGTAGCGCTCTCCATGCTTTTTTGTATTTGGGCGAATAGAACAGTTGATATTCCTTGTCCCCAACTTTGATAAAATTCTTCTCCCCAAAGCTGACTTCTCCCTCAATCACTCCAATTGCTTTAAATACAGTTGTGTCCCCATCGTCACAGTCAGTGGCAGTGTTCTCAGACTGCGGTGAGGTATCCTGCACAGGCACGGTGCCCGATAGCGACATATTTTCTTCTGGAGTACCCGAATTCTCAGTATTGTCCAAATCCTGGACAACTGTATTGTTGTCATTGGCAGTGACAACTTCTGTTTTCGGTTTGATTTCTAGCAATTCTGACATCTGATTATCCCTGATAATTTTTGTGCACCATTAGAATTACAAGATGCTTAATACGATAAATTTTCCCGAATTTCTTATTGGACTACCAGAAGCTACTTAAAGTTTTCTAACAATCCAGTCCCGCAGACCACCCGCTATGAAAACAGTTCTTTCTTCCTTAGTCTTATAGTCCCAATAAACAACGTCACAACCAGCAAATATCCCATGCTCCACTATTGGTAACTCACCAGCTTGCTGCACAACTCCCCTTACTTCCCATCCATTCTCTGCATGGTCAGCGGTGGGATAAAACTTGATGCGTGAACCTTGCTCTAAAGTGCTGGCAATATGAGGCTCAGTTACATGGTTACATGAAGTCTCCCCCTGGTTACATGAAGTTGATTTCGTTTCATGTAACCGCTCTTCAAACGCTGTATCTTTCTCTGTACAAGGGTTACATGATTCCTCTCGTGGAGCGGTTACATGGTTACATGGAGAACTCCCTAAAATATTTTTTTGTATAACATCATTGTTTTTGTTTTCTGGGGGAGAATCATCATTCAAGACCAAATCATTATTTTTTTTGCTGAGGTCAACTTTTGGTACCTCTTCATGTAACCATGTAACCAATGGCTGTGATTCTGTCTGCAAAGGCGTTTCAGCGGTTACATGAAGTTCCTGCTGTTTCATGTAACCGTCGGATTTTTCATGTAACCATGTAACCGGATTATTTTTAAAATCTTCAAAAGCTTCTAACCCACCTTCCACTAAATTGCGGGATGCAAGATTGCCAGCTCCATCAAAAAGGTCTGGGTGGAGTTCAAGGTCAACCCATTGTGTTGGGCGTCTTTTAGCTTTACCGTTAACTTTCTCCACCTTGCCCTCTCTCTTGTGGTTGCGAATGTTGGTTCCTAAGTCACGGCGAAAAGTTCCAAGAGACTTGGGTTTATGGCTACTGAAGGCGCAGTAAGCCTTGTAAGCCTCATAAATTTCAGCATCCGTTAAAGGCTTAGCGTCAGGCTTAGGCATAAGGCAACTGTCAATGAAAGATTTAGTGCTGTCTGCAAAAGTAGCTTGCTCCCGTTTTAGATTTGCGATCGCCTCCATTTTGCAAGCACTTTTTAGCAGGGCGTCGCGACGTTCCACATCCATGCTTAACGCCCAGGAAATCACCTGGGGCTTAACGGATTGCAGTCTGCTGCCCAAAGTTAAATCCATCTCACCTTCTCGGGGTTTGGTTTCCACGGGAATACAGCGCCTGTCCCAGCCATCCCCAGAATTCTCGATGGACAGCCATTGGGTAGAAGCTAGAGCAAATCTTACGTTCCAGGTTTTTTGGTATCCTTCCGTTTGATACAAAGCCCGACCACCCAATGAGCCGTTATCAACTAGCTCATAAAAATTGGTCATTTTACCTTGGAAATTCTTTGCATCTGGGCAGACACAAAGTCTTACCCCAGTCAGGTGTTGGTGTAGTGCTTCTGCTGTTTGTAAAAGAGAAAAGTGGGATATTGAACGGGTAGTATTCTTCTGGAAGCAGCTAGTTAAAAACCTGATAAAAGTTCCTTTACCCGTGCCGCTCTCACCTTTGATATGAACAAAGTAACCGTATGGCGCAGCCGGATCTAAATACATTGATAAAATAGCCCGGATTAGTTCCAAGTATTCTGCACCAAAGGTTTGATAGATGAAACCTGCAAAAATCTCAGGGCAATCACTTTGAGGGGTATAATCGGCATCAATTCCCCAAGTCAAATAATCAAGGGGGTTGTGTGGCTGTAGTTCCTTGGTCTTGATGTTATAAGTGCCATTGCGGAAGGCGATTAAATGGTCATTGGTGACTATGTCGGGAACCGCTAGGGATTCGGCACAAATATTAAACGTGCTTCTGCTGTTTCTGTGGGTAAAAAATTTCCGGATTTCGGTTATCTTGCCCTGGGCAGATTCTCTGAGTTCAAAGCATTTCCTCAATTCTTGTGAGATGAGTTTTGATACGCTTTCCCGTGTTTGATTTTCCCAATAACCCTTAAGGCTGTTAAATCTGTGATAAATGCCGTTAAAAGTGCGCCACTTTCCTTGTCCTTCCTCAAATGTGGCTTTGTAAACAGTATCTTCCACTGTGGTAGATACTTGGTATATAAACTTTTCTGTACGGTGCATGTCACCGTATTCCTCAAACCAAGCCTTAAAAGTTGGGGCAGATTCGACTAATTCTCTGTAGGCTTCAGCACCATATTGGACGATAAAGTCATCAATTCCCTTAGTTTCAGGAGGCAGCATTAACACGTAGGGAATTGCACCTCGCCCACGGAACAAACCACCCCAAGTAACTAAGGCGCGGTGGACATTTTTATTAGTGCGCCAGTCCCCATCAAAGAATAAATAGATTTTTCTACCCGGAGTAACAAACGGTTCTAGCCAGGGATGTATAACATCATGCTTACGGCATGTTGTGACCCCAGGAAGTGAGATTGCAGCATCGCCCTGAGAAAGCATTGCACCGGCTTTCTTTGCTCCTTCTCCCGCACCAAGAGGAATAGAAACATCCTGCTTCACTTTCTCCCAGTTACCTTCTCCCCAATCCAAAAACAATGGGTAAGCGCCGCTATCAGAAGGTCGTAAGTACTTACGGAACTTACCATTTTTATCAGGTAAAGTCTCATTGGGCTTGTATTCGGCGCTTAAGGTAGTTGGTTCCCAACCATCGGGATGCAAGCCGCGCACAACCCAACCAGGACAAAGTTCTTCTGGTTGTTTCCATTTGCGCGTTACATTCCGGTTCAATATCTGCTTGACTTCGTTTGGATCGTAAAGCGACGAAATATTTTTGCTGGTAATTTCCGGGCTAACACCTGAGCCTAAAGTCCATTCATCCCAGTGTTTTTGGTCGATTCCTTTGAATTCTGGGTTATTTACGTAATTTCCTAACTCAAACTGTGGTGCTAATGTACTGTTAGTCACAAGCTTTCTCCTTTTGTGGTGACAGAGAACGGTTGCGCCTAGTAGACAAAACAAATAGAAAACAAGTATTATTAGATTTATGGAGTCCAAGTTGGAAGAATTTAACTGGGACTACACAAAATTAATAAGAGTAAGTTTTTTAGTTAAGATGCTGTCTGGAGGTGCTCTAACACCGTTAATCTAGGCGCATTTTTTGTATTAAATGGGCAATAACACTCTAAATAAGAAGCAAAACGCTTGAAAACTTCTTGTCAAGCAAATTTTTTTGTGTATGTAAGGGCTTTTACATTTCTTAACTGGCTCTCATATTTAAAGGCATTAAGAAATAGAAGTAAGAAATGAAAAAACGAGTTGATGGAATTGGCTCCCTTATTTAATTCTGGGAGCCATTACTGCTCACCCCTCTTGCGAAGTGGAGGCTGTTGTTTGCTGCGAGGGGCAGTTTTGTTAAGTTTTATTACAATTTCCAAAAATCGTTCCATTGTTAAGTTGTGTAATGAAAATAGGGCTCAATCAGGGGTTTTTCTCGAAAAATCATGAGAATCTTGAAAAATCTTCCTTTTGGTAGAGATTTCTGTTGATTTCATGGAAGGTATTGGGAAGTTTAGCTCAGGCACTTGCGCTTTTAAAAGGTACCAGCCGCTCCCTTCCCAGATCTACGCCACACAAAGAATAATCCCAAAATACGGCTGGTACCTTTTAAAAGCGCAAGTGCCTGAGCTAAACTTCCCAATACCTTCCATGAAATCAACAGAAATCTCTACCAAAAGGAAGATTTTTCA
>NZ_JASJDK010000028.1 GCF_030065675.1 Mastigocoleus sp. MO_188.B34
TTCGTTTTTTTTACTAATTACGAAAGCAAAAAAGCCCATCAAATTGAAGTAAATCCCCAAGTATCACTGTTATTTTTTTGGATCGCCTTAGAACGTCAGGTACAAATATCCGGTAATGCTGCCAAAATTTCTACAGCCGAATCTCTAAAATATTTTGTCACTCGTCCCAGAGGTAGTCAAATCGGAGCATGGTGTTCGCAACAAAGTACAGCCATATCTTCCCGTAAAATACTAGAACTGAAATTTGATGAGATGAAGCGTAAGTTTCAAAAGCAAGAAATCCCTTTACCTTCGGCATGGGGTGGTTATCGAGTTGTACCTCATAGTTTTGAATTTTGGCAAGGGAGACCTAATCGATTACATGATCGATTTTTATATTCTCCCTTAGATGACGAATCTGGTTGGGAAATTCAAAGGTTAGCTCCTTGAGGGATTGTGGGGAACATTTGTTCAACAAATATTTTTTTTGAAACATCTCCCTTTTTTGCGTTACTCCCCTCAAAATTTATAAACTCTTCTATGAGCTAACAAATAAGTCGGAAGTACTTTTTGAAAAATGTAGTTATACATTATATTATGTATACCAAGAATTGGTTTATATAAAACATTCTCATATTTAACCTCGTAGATATAATTTTTAAAAGCTTCTACATCCTCTCTAAGGAATTGTGCATCTAAGCCATATCCATGCCCAAAAAGCTCTCCACTAGATACGAAATAATTCCATATTAGATTTTTTACTTTATAGAAATCATTTGGAGTATCTTGATGTAATCTATGTCTAAAAGCCACTATGTTAGCAACTTGGTTTAAAGCATTTGAGCAATGACCATAATCTAGAATATTGATAGGGCTAATCAATTTTTTCAAAGCATTTAAGTATGCTTCTTTTTCAGGAGCATTACTAATTTTTCTCATTAGTAAGTCAAGATAATGCTCAACTCCATCAATATATGAATGGGCAGATTTTTGAAAAAGCTCTTCATCTCTCAAATATATCTGACTGTCAATTGGTCCTAATAGGGCATTTTCTAGCATTAAGATTTTATTGCAACAAAGGCTAAAAATAGTTCCAGCGCTCCAGGCGGAATCAGCTACGATTACATTAACATGCTTAAAAATCTTTTTTAGGATGTCATAAATTTGAACTGCTGCTAGTCCATCACCACCATCAGTATCCAAGACAATATAAACATTGTCACGCTTTCTCTGTGTAACTTCTTTATCAAGCAATTCACCTACTAGTTCCCTAACGCGCCAGGTTATATCTTTACAAAGATAAGCTCCGTAATGATATTTATTTGTGTACATTAGTATGACATGGATATCATATCCTTGAGTCGTAACAAAATCATCTCTTGTACTTGTATTTTTCAATATCTCAATTTTCTTAATGAATTCCTGAATTTTCTCTTGTAATTCATTAATCTCATAATGATTTTCATCATTTATATTTACTTGAGATTCTAAAGATTGAATTTGCCTTTGAAACTCGTCTAATTTATTCTGAGAGCTTCTAATTAGCTGAGGTATTTCGTAATATTGAATGAGTGATTCTTCGAGATTCGCTAAGGGTTCATCTAATGTTTGCTTGATGTTATCTATTGGTTCACTCATAGTAGTGCCCCTAAACTCTTCTATATTTTCCAATAAAATAGATTTGCAAACTACTAGAAGTAGATATGAGAAATCTAACTAAGTCTGATTATTAACTTCTAAAGTTGAACTCGTCTCCTGATTCTTTTTTTACCAGTCAAAGTTGAGGATTTTGTGAGAGGAGGAAGTAATTGCTTTAGGTGCAACTCTTTTCAAAGGGTGTAGCCCTAAACTCTAGTAATTATTAATTATGGTTGTTCCGGCATCACCGGCAAGAATTTTCCGTGCATCTCCTAGTTTACCAATAGCAGCAAAGTGTCCTGTAGCATCTACAAATTTACAAGCCGCTTCCACCTTAGGAGCCATAGAACCCGGATCAAAGGTATAATTTTTTAGCTGCTGAGGCGTAACCTGAAGTAGTGGTCTTTTATCTGGAGAGCCCCATTCAGTATAAACTGCATCTACATCTGTAAGTAATAGTAAGGCATCAGCTTCTAGTTCTTCTGCCAATAATGCTGCTGCAAAATCCTTATCAATTACCGCCTCGACACCACGCAACACACCTAAGGGTGTTACTACTACTGGAATCCCTCCACCACCTACACAAACCACAATTGACCCTGCTTTTACCAGTAACTTTATCGTTGCTAACTCAATGATTCTTCGGGGTGTAGGAGAAGGGACGACACGACGGTAAAGATTGCCATCAGGTGCGACTTGCCAATGACTTTCTGCCGCCAATTTCTCCGCTTGAGCTTGGGTATAAAGTGGACCAATCGGTTTTGTGGGATTAGCAAAGGCAGGATCTTCAATATCTACTTCCACCTGGGTTAATAAAGTTACTACCTCACATCCTGGTAAATAATTGTAAAGCTGCTGTGAAAGAAGATAACCAATCATACCTTCACTCTCAGCATTAAGAACATCCAGGGGATAGGGCTGGACGTTTTTGTAAGCAGCGGATTGCAGTGCCAACAATCCAACTTGTGGCCCATTACCGTGGGTGACTACAACCCTATTTTCTTTTGCCACTTCTGCGATCGCTTGGGCTGCTACAGTAATATTATGCAGTTGCACATCAGCCTCTAAAGGTTGTCCACGCTGCAACAGTGCATTTCCTCCCAAAGCAATTACCACTTGCATATTCACCTACACTCCAATATTAACCCTCAGCAAAAATTTTTCTACCAAGTTTCCCAAACTATGTTCCCCGACTTCTGCAAACTCATAGCGAGCACGTATGACTGGCTTATTCACCTTAATTAAAGCAGCTAAATCAATTGGTGTGGCTGAAACTACCACATCAGCGGCAGTGTTATTAATAGTTTGTCGCAGTGCCTCCAGTTGTTTTGGCGAATAGCCCATTGCTGGCAAGACTGAGTGGATATGGGGATACCGAGCATATACATCTGCAATTTCTGGCACTACAAAGGTACGTGGATTTACTATTTCTGCAGCTTCGGCATTAGTGGCAGCAACATAACCGGCACCATAAGCCATACCACCGTGGGTTGTTGTAGGTCCATCTTCCACCACTAGTACCCGTTTTCCCTTAACTGCATCTGGGTTTTCCAGACGGATGAGAGAGGCAGCACGCACTAAGGCAGCGGTTGGGTTAACGGTGCGTACGTTATTAATCACCTGTTGCACGTCTGCTGTCGCGGCGGCATTCACCTTACCAACTACTACAATATCTGCCATCCGCAACACTACTTCTCCCGGATGGTGTGTGGTTTCGTGTCCGGGTCGTAACGGGTCAACTAGGACAATGTGTAAGTCAGGGCGAATAAATGGAAAATCATTATTACCTCCATCCCAAAGTATTAAATCTGACTCTGATTCCGCCAATTTTACTATCTGAGTATAATCAACTCCAGCGTAAACAACATTACCATTATCTAAGTGTGCTTCGTACTCCTCTCGCTCTTCTACAGTACATGCCGCAGCGTCCAAATCGGCTCTGGTTGCAAAACATTGGACACTCTGACTTTCCAAATCTCCATAGGGCATGGGATGACGAATCACCGCTACCTGGAAACCTTTTGGGCGCAATAATTTAGACAACCAACGAGCCGTCTGTGACTTACCACAGCCAGTGCGTACCGCAGACACAGCAATTACTGGCACCCGTGCTGACAACATAGTGCGTTCTGGACCCAGTAACAAAAAGTCTGCTCCTGCGGCCATTGCTCGGGAAGCTATATGCATTACCTCGGCATGAGTGACATCACTATAAGCAAATACCACTTGATTAATCTGTTTTTGGCGACATAGTTCTTCTAACTCAGACTGATCTATAATTGGAATGCCGTCAGGATACAGAGAACCTGCTAAAGAAGCTGGATACTGACGATTGGCAATTCCAGAAATTTGTGTGGCGGTAAAAGCAATTACTTCATCTGCGGGATTATCCCGGTACACCAGATTAAAATTATGAAAATCACGGCCTGCTGCCCCCATAATTACAATTCGATTGCGGGGTTGTGTGTTATTCATAACTTTTTCCTCTTTACATATTCCTGTAATATCACTTTCTACTACTCGGTGACGACGCTAATTTTATATGCCACGAAAAGTTATTATTGCCTCCGATGCTCAAATTGTAGTCGATGTTGCTGCTGCCGTAGCTAATCGTGGAGGTAATGCGGTTGATGCGGCTATTGCTGCTACTCTGAGTTCTATGTGTACTAACTTGGGAATTATTTCCCCTGGTGCTAGTGGGTTTATTACTATTTGGCCCAAAGGAGAAACCCCGATTGTAATCGATGCCTATGCTGCAATGCCTGGACGAGGGCTGGATTTGGTCGAGTTTGGCAGTGGCATGAAAGAGGTATTTTTTGGTTACGGTGGCGGCATGAGTACAATGGTGGGCTATGGTTCTGTGGCTATCCCTGGAATATTTGCTGGTTTGGGTTTAGCTGCGGAAAAATATGGTAATCTTCCTTGGTCAGAAATAATTGCACCAGTACAGCAACAGGTCGCAAGGGGCTTTCCTCTCTCTCAAGTGGGAGCGGAATATCTTTCCTATACCCATCAAATTATTTTTGGTTGGCATCCCGATAGTTATCGAGTCATCCATAAAGCTGATGGTAGTTATTTGCAGTTTGGAGATATGGTTCGGCTTCCTGAACTGGCTACTAGTTTGCAGTTGATTGCCGAGGGCGGAATAGATGTTTTATATCGTGGAGAATTAGGAAAAAAAATTACCGCAGAAATTCAAGCTAACCAAGGATTGCTTACCTTTGAAGATTTAGTTAATTATCGAGCGATAGAGCGATCGCCAATTATAATTAATTTTGGAGATTGGGAAATAGCAACTAATCCTCTTCCTGCAATAGGCGGGACTTGTTTGGCGGCAATGCTTTTATTAATGGATAAACGACAACTGCACGAATGGAACGTAGAAACAGTCAGAGAAATAGCTGAGATTCAACAAGCAGTATTGCAATATCGCAGCAACCATTTAGAAGGAGTAAATGAGTCAATAATCGAGCAAGAAACAACTCGTTTACTGGAAATTGCAGCTAAAGATAATTGGCAGCAGTTAAATAAATCTCCCTCTACAATTCACGTTTCTGCAGTAGATAGTCATGGTTTAGCTTGTTCGATCTCTGCCTCATCTGGATATGGTTCGGGGGTAATGGCTGGAGGTACTGGGTTATGGTTGAATAATTCGTTAGGAGAAATTGAGTTACATCCCCAAGGCTTACGTGATTTATCCCCAGGTACTCGCCTCATTTCTAATATGGCACCTACTGTCTGTCGGCATAAGGATGGGGCAGTTTTAGCAATTGGTTCTCCTGGAGCATCTCGTATTACTACCGCGATCGCTCAAGTATTATTTAATTTTATTAGTTTAGATCTACCTTTAGAACAGGCAATATCCCATCCTAGATTACACTTTGAAGTTTTTAACGATACTCCTTTGATTGCTTTTGAAACTGGTTTAAATGTAGATACACTCAACTTAAGCAGTCGTCAATTTGAGGGACTTTCAATGTATTTTGGTGGAGTTCAAGCTGCATTGAGTCATCCTACTAATGGTTTAACTGCTGCCGCCGATCCTCGTCGTGCAGGAAGCATTGCCTGGGGTGAGAACTAACTCACTAAGAAATGAGAATTTAATAACCTGTAATTCTGAAATTTGGAATGGTGCGTTACGCGATGCTAACAGCACCCTACTTTTGTATTTTATTTAATCCACATTCCTAATACCTCAGTATATAGAATAACTTTACCGATTCCGTGTCTTAATCTGCAGACTGAAACCGCTTAATAGAAAATGGTTCAATTGGCAGAGAACTCTTGCGATCCAAAATCAACTCCGAAATAATTCTCCCAACTACAGGTGAAAGTTGGAAACCATGAGCAGAAAAACCGAAAGCATGATAAACGTTAGGTGTTTTAGCACTGGGACCAATAACCGGAATGCGATCGGGCATAAATGCCTCCAATCCAGCCCACGTTCTGACAATGCGCACCTTAGCCATTATGGGGAATAAATCTAGGACAGTGCGGCTACTTTCACTGAGTTTTACAAAGTCAATCTCTGTAGTCTCTTTGACTATGTCATATTCAGCAAGATGAGCCCCACCAATCAGTACCGTGCCATTCTGCATCTGTTTAAAAGACAACTTGCGCGACTCAACACCCACTACTGGCTCGAGAAAATGGGGTAAACGCTCAGTTACCATCATCATTGGGGCACCTATTTTTATGGGCACTGGTTCATCTAAATAAGAACAGATTTCTCCTGCCCAAGCACCAGCACAATTAACTAGTATTGGTGCATCAAACTTCGCTTTGTCTGTCACTATCCGCCAATAATCTCTCAATCTTTCTAAGCCATTCACCCGGCAGCCAGTCCAATACTTCACTCCCATGGACTCAGCTTTGCGACGAAAGGCAGTAAGTGCATGATAGGGACGGGCAAAGCCATCGCCTGCAGTATAAAGTCCACCGACGCAATGGGTTGCAAGAGATGGCACTAATTGGTAAAGACGATCGCGATCGATGATTTGCTCGTGGTCAAAGCCAAGGGAATGGACTAGGGCAGCCCGCTCCTCCAGCTTCTGTAAATCCGCTGCATTTTCTGCCACCCGCACCTGACCACTGAGTTTAACATCGCAGTCACTACCAACTAGGGAATGAATATCCCGCCACATTTGGGCAGCAACTACTGCTAGGGGAATCTCCGTTGGATGGCGATTTAGCCGACGTAAACCACCAGCGTTGACCCCAGAAGCGTGGCGACCTGGGCTGTTTTTTTCGATGACAATTACCTTTTTACCGGTCATAGCTAGATGGAGAGCAGTGGAAGACCCCATCAAACCACCACCAATTATCGCTACATCAAACTTCAATCTTCCGCCCTCCTCAAGTTAGCCAGTTGGGCAATATTTAGGGGTCTTATCGGTGGACGCACCCGAAATGGAGTATACTCTGAGACCGGGTATTTGTTTTCTGCAGCAACAATATGGGCAACTGCTAGAGCGCACTGCCGTCCTTGGCAAGGTCCCATACCACAACGGAGATAAAATTTAACTTGATTGGGATCGGTGTGTCCTTCCTTTACTGCTTGGCGGATTTGCCCCGCCGAAATTTCTTCACACCGACATACCAAAGTCTTGTCATCCTGGGGAACGAGTAGTGAATCCGGTAGTCGGTATAAAGCTTCTAGGAAAGGACGTACTCTCCGGTCTTTCCGCATCCAGTTCAGGTCATCCTTTCCTTGGCGATCGCGTTCTTGGGTGCTGATGATATCCAAACTCCGAGCCGCTTCCAGGGCTGCTAAACGTCCGCTATGTTCGGCACTGCGAGCACCACCAATACCAGCGTTATCACCGATTATCCCAATACCAGGTACGTTGGTGTTACCCCATATATTTACCTGGGGACGCCAACACTGTTGACCGCAATCCCAGATATGATTGCAACCAGCGGCTTTGGTGAGGTTTGTTCTAGGAATGACACCAAAATGTACCAAAAGGCTGTCTGTAGTAATGGTCTCGCGCCTACTAAATCCGAGAAAATCCCAACCATACTCTACAGCTTCAATCTGGTTGTCACCCTGAGCCTGCAGTTTGGAAATTCCGTAATAGATTGGTACCCCACCTTTATGTAAATCCAGCGTGTATTTCAAACCACGCTTAATATAATCACCGGCTGCTAATGCCCTTGGTAAGCGGGGAGCGGCACGCCACAAGTTACTTCCGGGAGAAAGTTCCAGTACTGCTTTCACCGATACCCCAGCCCGGAGATATTGCCAAGCGACCAGTAACGGTAAAGGACCTGTTCCGGCAATTACCGTACCATTAGCGGGAACAACCCCAGCAGTTTTCAGCAATATTTGGGCGGCTCCGACATTCATTACCCCTGGTAGTGTCCAACCGGGAAAAGGAACTGGACGCTCCATTGCCCCACTGGCAACTATCACTCGCTCAGCTTGAATTATAGATGCCTGACCATCACTTAGAATACCAATCTGGCGATGGGAATTCAAAGACCAAACAATTGTATGGGGTAAATACTTGGCTCCACTAGCGCCAAATGCTTCTACCAAACCCTTACCGCGCTGGTAATCTGCACCTAGTAATTCCGATTTGCGTCCCGGAGTATTGGCAATCCCTCGGTAAATTTGTCCGCCAGGGGATGGCTGCTCATCCAGTACCACCACATCCATCCCCAAACTCGCAGCTGTGGTTGCAGCACAAAGTCCCCCAGGTCCAGCACCAATCACCACAAGTTGATATGACTTTTGATATAACTCATCCATCTCCAGCTACTCCTTGCTGGCGACGAATCCTCATACCTTCTGCAACCAGTACCTGACAAGCTTGACGGTTGGGTAAGCCGTCGATTTCCATCAAGCACTCAAAACACACACCCATCATACACAGAGGTGCCCGATTTGACCCCGATATAGGAGTGGTGCGGGTATAGCCCAAATTATGAACTAAAACTGCGGCTGCTACTGTTTCACCTACAGCAACTTGAACATCTTCGCCTTCAATATTTACTGTGACTGTATTGCCATTTAATTCACTCAGGCGCTTAAACATTATAATTTTCTTCCCCTTGTATTGCCCCAGAATCAGAGCTTAACTTTCGATTCCAGACCAAGATGCTCGAATAACATACTCTGCTGTAAGTCTAGCTTTTTCCCCTTTTGCTTTTCATTGGCTCGATTGAACATAGCCATGGCGATCGCTACATCAATATACGCCAAACCAACGGCGTTGAAATAAATCCGTTCCGTCTGGGATTCACGACCCGGTTTTTTCCCTGAAACCAATTCGTGTAAATCAGCATGGATATTGCTAGCATTAATCAGCCCTTCTTGATACATTCTACTTAAGGTCTGGGTGCGGTGAGTGACTGTTTCCCAATCGTCACAGACTATTTTATCTGCTTGTAATGCTACCTCAAATTCATCCTCCCAGCCGCCGATGTGGCTATAGAAAGTACCTGGCTTCACCCATGCAGCTTTGAGTAGGGGAGCTTGGGCACTGGTAGCGGTCACCAAAATATCGGCATCTTCCATTGCCTTTTGAAGACTGGTATTAGTTGATACAAACTCCATTTCTGGGAACAGGCGTGAGAGTTCAGTAATGAACTGTTCTTCATGCTTTACAACATGTGCTGCCACCCGACATTGCTTGAGGCTAGGACACACTGCTTTCATAGCGATGAGATGCATCTTTGCCTGTTCTCCAGCACCAATAAAACCAATTACTTCAGAGTCCTGGCGGGCTAAGTATTTGGCAGCAAGACCACCCATAGCCGCTACCCGCATATTCGATGCAAGAGTACCTTCCATAACGCAAATGGGGAAACCCGTCTCAATTTCTGACAGGATAAAAATAGCAGATAAATTTTGTTGATCGTGCTGGATCGGATTCATTGGAAATACTGAAACCCACTTTACCCCGCACACCTTTTCATCTAAAAGGGTTGCAGGCAAACAGTTAATCCGTTCTTGGGTTGCCTGATTGAAAATCTGCACGATTTTCTCGGGAAAAATCACATGATGTCTCTCAAATTCGAGCATGGCTTTTTCTGCAATGTCCATAACCATGCGAATATCAAAACAACCTGCATCAAGCAGATCTTCCTGAGATAAATAAGTAAAACTAAGATGATGTTTATTACTCATAGCTAGACTTGATTTTAACTTAGTGTTAAAAAAAATTGATTCTTGTCAACATCAAATCGAGAAAAATCTGTTGAATAATTTTTATTGTTGAATAATTTTTCAACTATTATTACTACATTTTCAGGACTTACGCAGTTGTCACAATACACCGGTGGTGCGTGACGCTCAAAGCCTTATTAATACGTTCAGGTTAACTCGCTTGTGTCACGCACCCTACAAGAAAAATGTGTCGGTTGCGTAAGTCCTAATTTTATTTAACTTACTAATAATCATACTAATTATTTTTTTTGATTCCATATATCTATAGAAAATAATTATTTATATTTATGTCAATATTTTTATACAAAAGTTATTGTCTTTATTTTTATAATTCAGTAACACTAATTTACTAAATAACTGTTATATTTAATGTTTTTTATACAATCAATAAACACTTATGTTTTTCTGGCTTGAATGACTATAAAGAAATATAAAAAATGAGCAATTATATGCTTTATTTTAATATTTTTAAGTATAAAACTCAGGCTATAAAATAACTACTAAATTATATGCTATTAAATTTGGATGATAACTCTCTAGCTTCCAGATCAATTGTACTTGCCATAATCGAGTTACACAATATTGTATGAGCAGGTTTTAATTGTATGAGCAGGTTTTAGGTTTAGTCTTGTTCCCAGAATAACAGTCACGGCAAGTGCTTTTTTGGGACAATATAGTAATGGTTAGATGGTCTGAATTGCGATCTGAATTATCGCACATCTAGTCTGGCATTACCCTGTTCAAGTTCGATTGCGACTAGAACAACATTACTCCACAGTAAAAATACTCCACAGTGAAAAATTTAAAAATTTAAGTCATTATGACAGCGAGAATAAAACATCATGACTACAACGAAAAAAGTCTGCTTATTAGGTTCTAAATACGCTATCTTAGAATTTGAGTTAGGAAAAGAACAAAAGCCTAACTTAAGCATAGTTGCAAAATGCAAAATAAATCCTGGACATGTTACTGTTAATGGCACACTCGACTATGCAACTAATGAAAATAATTACCTTTGCAAAAAAGATAGTGATGGTTTTTTAGAATTGACCGAGTTAGATTTAATAACTTGGATAGATACCTTAGGATTTACAAATGAGTTTTTGGCGGGGCATTACACTGGTTATAAAATACTCCTAAGCTCGGCGATAGAAGAAGATAACCAAGAAGCTTTTGAGTTTATGGTTAGGGCTATTCTACCAGGGTTTTATGAATAGAAAACATGACTATATTTTTGCAATATTTACGTAATCCTTACAGTAAATGTGTGCTAAATAACACTAAAAACCTTATTAATACGTCCAAGTTAATTTGCTTGTGTCACACACCCTACAAAAAATATGTCAGCTGGGTAAGTCCCATTTTGAATCAGTAATGATTATTGTCTCAATTCAATTCATTTCATTGCCGTTACTATCTATCAGCTATTTTTTCACCTGTGAGCTAGACAAAAATAAGGTCGCCTGGTACCAGTTATCGAAATATTCAGGCATACAAGATTGGTCATCAATATAAGTTACAGCCCAAAGGTTATCACTTTTTTGTTCAATACGTCCCAGGAAGTGAGATTTACCGCCACAACTGGAAAGCGACAGATCGTAAATATGACTGGCAATTCGAGTAAAAATAATAACTTTTTCTTCTAAGGTAAGACAATGTGGAGGGTTTGCTGTTGTTCTTTGCTCTACCATATTTGTAACTCTTTAAAATAAATGATTTAGTTGCCAAATTTTAATTGTTTTGTCAGAACTACAACTAGCGATGTATTGACCATCTGGGCTCACAATAAGGTGATTAACAGTTCCTGAATGTGCAGTTATCGTTTGTAGTAATTCTCCAGTTTTCCATCGCCACAACTTAATGGTCTTATCAGCGCTACCACTAACGAGAACTTCTCCATTCGGACTGATAGCAACTGATTTTACTTCATCTGTGTGTCCTGTCAATGTATGTAAAATTTTACCAGTCTCTAATTGCCAAATTTTGATGGTTTTATCGGCACTACCACTAAAAAGAATTTCTCCAACACCTATAGAACTAATCGCAACAGAGTTTATTTCACCAAAATGCCCACTCAGGGTGCGTAAAAGTTCTCCCGTTTGCGGGTTCCACAGTCTTATTTTTTTTTCCTTAGTACCGCTAACAAGAATTGTACTAATCCCCAAGGAAGATTTAGAACTAACAGGGTTAATGGCAATTGTGTTGACTACAGATGAATGCCAAAGAGTAGAAATGCGATTGCCTTTATGTAGATTCCAAATTTTAATTTTATTACCGCCACTGGCAAGAATTGGTCCTGTTCCTTCTGAGACCGAATTACCAAGAGGACTGATTGCTACAACGTTAACTGGTTTGTGATGTCCTAAAAGAGTATGAATTAATTTACCAGTTTTTAGATGCCATACTTTGACATTACTTTTAGGAGTTTCATAACTACCGACTGCGAGTAAATTACCATCGTCACTCACAGCAATAGATGAAATTTCGCCAGAATTTTTTGTCAAGTTGCGGATAAAAATACCTGTTTTAATATTCCACATCTTGATATGTTTATCTGCACAACCACCAATCAAAGTCTCTCCATCAGGACTAATAGCGATAGATGTTACTTCTACTGAATGTTCTGTTAGTGTGTGGCTCAAAGAAACATATTCTTCTTGTCGCTGCTGTTTGAGCTTGGCGATTTCATTAAGAACTTCTTCCAGTTCATTAATAATTTTACTATTCTCCACCGCAACAAAATATTCTTTTAAATTTTGAATATATTCTTCATCTTCTAAAGTGACTACAGATCGCATTTTCCCTAGGGGATTATCCCATTCCTCTGGTAATACTTGACGTAGTCGCAGCCATGTATTTATCGAGTAATCAACCTGTTTCTCAGCCAAAGAGCGATCACTTAGGTGAGATAAACTCTGTGCTAGTTGCAATGCTAACTCAGGGATCCAGCTAAGCCGCTCTGTTTCTAGAGCTTGGTAGAGTTGTTCATATCCTGCGATAATCGCTTGTAGAGATGGTAAGTCTAATTCACTCTTAAGCAAATTTGGTAGTAAATCCGGAAGCAGGGGAGATACATCATGATAAACAAGGTGGTAAGCATCTGCTACCCAACTAACAACCAAGCAATGACAGGTAATTAAAACTTGGCATAATTGTTCAAAATCCTGACGATTAATTTGGTACTGTAAGGATAATTTACTAATATCTATTCCCTGATTTTTCCATTTTTCAGTCCGTTCTAAAATTGCCAGATTGGTAACATTATCTCCACCTAAATCATCAATTTCTTCTAATTTTTCTCCTAAAGATATTAATTTATCTCTGACTTTCTTCCATTCTAGAGCACGGTTTTTTGCCGACTGATCAATAATTTTTTTGTAAGGCAATCGAGAAATTGTTTTATAGTAGTAATTATCTTGTCCTAACCCCCAATAGGCAATACGAAAATTTAGATAATCACCATCAATCTCTGATTCTAAAATCAAAATTGGCTCTGTTTTTAAAATTCCAAATAGAGCCTTAATACTCGATTCACTATGAAATCGTTTACTATCCCATGCTCCTGCCAAAAACTCTGTAGGTCTTGTAGCATTTTGTAGGGAATAATGATGATTAATAAAATCTCGCAAGCCTTCAGCTAACATGAGCTCAATATCTAAATTTTCTTCTTGCCGGTGAGCAAATTTATCGAACTCTACTTTAGGTGGTGCCAGAAAAATTTTTAAAGGTTTGCGAGTATCATTTGTGCTGTTGGCTAAAATTTGTGAAGGATATAAACGTAAAGGCCAACTTTCAAATAATTTTTGTAACTCTGGTAATTGAAGTATTGTTGTTTGCTCTTGAGTTGCAATTTTTAATTGCATTTGGTGGTAATAAACCGCTAATTTTTGTCGATCTATTTTTTCTTGTTCAAATCCCTGAATATAACTTATTTGTTGATTGTAATTATTTTCGTAATTGTCTTTGGAAATGTTTTTGAGAGTACTTTTATAACTATTCCCAGATTGGATGAGAGCTTGATTCTGTATGCTTTCTTGCTTATTACTTAAATTTCCAGGTGCTTTATTATCCTTTTGTACTAGATTTGCAATTACTGGGGCAAACTCTATTATTAGTTGAATTAGTAACCTTAGCCCTTGCTCCATAGGGAGATTCCTGTTTAGTAAATATAATTGATTATATTTGTTGCTTATCCAAATAAAGACTTTGTTACTTTCTAGAATTCACGATGCCATACTTGTTGGTTACTTGTACGATCATTTTACCAAGCTCACAGTTACTTATTCCAGTACTAAGTTGGATCGCGATCCAAAATAAACAACAAAAGTTAATAATTAATATACCCAAGCCTTCATTAATCCATTGGAAATATCAAACAATTTAGACAAAAATGATTAGTATAATCAGCAATAAAAATTAAGTTATTTTTATTATTTTCACTACTTAATAGTGATACAATAAAATTGTAAAATAAGCAGAGAGGTGGCAATACTATGGCACCTAAACTTATTCCTAAGATTGAAGATTTTGTAGAAGACCTTGGAATTCCAGGTATTGCAGCAGTAGTCCTTTTACCTGCATTTATTCCTGTGGTAGCAGGGGTTAGTAAACCAATAGCTAAGGCAGCAATCAAAGGCGGAATAATCCTCTATGAAAAAGGTAAAGGAGCAATTGCAGAAGTAGGTGAATCCCTAGAGGATCTCATGGCTGAAGCAAAAGCTGAACTTGCTGAAGAACAGATGCAACGCCTTGAAGCTTCTCAACCTCACTCTGAAGCTGGTTAGTGTAACTTGTGCAGAACTCAAAATTCTTTGCTTATATTGCTTCTGGGTTTCTGTAAAGAATTTAGTTATTTCTGTGATGCTGCATTGGTTGGCTATCGGAGGAGGAGAGAATTATGGGATTTTTGGGATTCCGGATTGCACAATTTCACTCAAGATACAAGTTATGTTGTGGGATGGGCATGATGCTCATCCCTTTTTAATACCTCATAAGTGTAGGTTTGATAATCTGTGTTCGGGCACGCCCACATGAATTGAATAAATGCGCGTGCCCGTGTTGTTTTCAATACTCGTCTGATAGTCGCGAATATAAAGACGGCTTTCGTCTTGTCTTTGAATCCAATGATTATTCTCTACAATATTAATCCTCAATCACCGATTCCAAACTCTCAAAACTCCCTTTGTTCAAACCAAAACTTAATTTTGTCATACCTGAACACAGGTCCATCCTTGCAAATAAAAGTTGGTCCAAGTTGACAATGTCCGCAAAAACCAACAGCGCACTTCATATTTCGTTCCATTGAAATATAAATGTTATCTGGACTAACGCCCCGTTTTAATAACTCTGCAATTGTAAACTGCATCATCACTTCCGGTCCGCACATTATTGCTGTGGTATTGAGTCGGTCAAAAGGTGCTCTACGTATCAAGTGTGTCACAACTCCCACATTACCCTGCCAACCAGCCTGGGCGCGATCAACTGTGACAAATACTTCCAGGTCGAGGTGCGATTTCCATGCTTTTAAATCGTGACGAAAGAGTATATCTTGAGGCGTACGAGTCCCGAAAAGCAAAACAACCTTACCGTATTTTTGTCTATTTGCTAGTATATGATATACAGCCGGTCTGAGTGGAGCTAAACCAATTCCTCCAGCAACCAAAACTACATCATTACCCTCAGCAATCCGTAAAGGCCAAAAACTACCAAAGGGTCCCCGTATCCCCATTGTGTCACCAGGTCTAAGTTTACTTAGGGCAGTGGTAACAGTTCCCACAATCCGAGTTGTATGTTGTAATTTATCTGGTTCTTGTGGATTACCACTGATAGAGATAGCACATTCCCCAGTGCCGAAAGCATAGAGCATGTTAAATTGACCAGGCACAAAGTTAAAATTTTTGTTACCGTCAGTAGCTTCTAACTCCAAAGTAAAAGTATCATGAGTTTCCTTACGTGTTCGTGTTACCCGGTAAATTTTTGGGAGCATGGGGTTAACGGGGGTGTGAGAAGGAAGATAGAGGTGTGGAGATATATCCTCTTTCCTTTTAAAAGTGGTCATAATAACTTCCTCTCTGGTAAACCGTAGAGGTCTAAAAGTTGTAACCGAGTTGCTTGTAAGCTTTCTAACATGATAAAGGAAAAGCGTTTCATCATTTCGTAACCCAGTTCCGGATCGTTGTCACATTTACCGCGCAAACAGCGACCATCTAGTGCGATCGCCCGCGTTAATTCTAGCGCTCGGGCATCAAATTGCCATTGGTAGGGTGGGAAAAGCCAAGACCATCCCAGAACATCATTGTCTCCTAGGGTTTTAATAACTATTGCTTGTTTACCGGGAGAACTAATTTCTACCGAAACTCTGCCATGTCTGAGCAGGTAAAATCTGTTTGCCTCTTCTTCGCGATGGAAAATTATTTGTCCTGCTTCAAAACAGATATTTGACGCACATTCAACCACAAGCTGAATGTACTCTGGTTTGAGTCCTTGAAAAAAACTATGTTCTTTTAAAAGTGGTTCTAAAGTAGATATTGTCATGATATTGAGGGGATTGGGAATAGGGGACTAGTACCGCTGCGCGGAAATCATTAGCGGATCCGTAGGTAGCGGCTCCAGATCCAGATCCGTAGGTAGCGCAGCTAGAGCCTACGGCGACGGCGGAGCCTCTAGCTAGAGCCTGCGGCGTCGGTGTTAAACCTTACGGACGATATGGCTGCGCTTACGCCTTTAGGCGCGTCTCAGCCTAAGCGCGTGTCCGTAGGACAAACAGGATTTACTAATCTTCTAACCTTATTACGTAGTGCTACGGTAATCTTTTAATCGTAAATTCTAATAGAAACAGTACCATAGATTAAGGCTTAAAAGCTGTTTTCTTCTGATACCCGTTGTCCAGTTTTAACAAATCATTGTTCACGATTTAGTTAACTGCTGTCTTTTATTGCTTTCACTTCTTTAGTAATATCAATTCCTACCGGACACCATGTAATACAACGACCACAGCCAACACATCCTGATGTTCCAAACTGATCGATCCAACTTGCTAGTTTATGGGTTATCCATTGGCGGTAACGGGACTTAATACTGGTTCGCACGCTTCCCCCATGAAGATAAGAAAAATCTGTCGTGAAACAAGAATCCCACTGTCGCCATCTTTCGGCATGATCGCCTGTTAAATCAGTCACATCTTCTACTGTGGAACAAAAACATGTAGGACAAACTAGGGTACAGTTACCACAAGCAAGACAACGGGAGGCGACATCATCCCACCGGGGATGCTCCAAATTTTCATATAAAAGTTCTTTTATACCTTCTGTATCTAATTTGCGCCCCATTTGTTGTGTTGTTTGGGTTACAATCTCGTCTGCTATGGCTTGTTCGGCGGTGCTGACTGGTTTATGGACTACTCTATCAATTACTTGTGCTCCAAGTTCGCTACCAACTTCAACCACAAAATAGTGACTTTCGGAGTTTAAAACCTCAGTTAACGCCAAATCAAATCCCTTAATAGCTTTTGGTCCTGTCTGCATTGATGCGCAGAAACATGTTCCCCCAGCTTGAGCGCAGTTGACAGCAACGATAAAAATATTATCCCGATTTGCTTGGTAGTGGGGATCTACGCTTTCACCTGAAAGAAAAACTTTATCTTGAATTGCGATCGCATTTAATTCGCAAGAGCGGACGCCAATAAAAGCTCTTTTGGTGGAATCAGGAATTTCTGGATTAACTTGAATATTCTGACCTTGGCGTTGCGCTTTCCATAAACGAACCTTGGGGGGAAACAAATATTTCTTCCAGGAGTGGGGTCCAACTACATAGCCAAAAACAGCTTTATCGTTTCGCGTTCGTAAACGATATGTTCCACCATCTTGCTCGTCAGTCCATCCAATGGGAAAGTCTTCTACCCTAGATACCCGATCATAGACAATAGCACCTTCCCTAATAGTAGGTCCAATTAATTGATACTCTTGTTGAGCTAGTACATTTAGTAGCTGCTGCAAATCTTGTCTAGCAATAACAACTCGGTCGTAGGTAGGGGATTTATTATTCAATGCATATTCTCCTCAATTTTTTTAAGATCGGGAGCTAAAAAAGGATGAGGAATAATTTCCTCACGTCAGCTTTATTTTTAGATTAAGCAAAAAAAATGTTGGAATTGTGAGGATTTTTATGTCTTATAGGTTTTACTAAACTTCAAACTCTACACTTTCAAGTAATATTTCCTGTGCAAAAGGGTCTTTCAAATCTTCTGATATCTGACACTCCAGATGAGCACCCTCTGCAACTGTATCTTTAGATGCTAACTGAAAATGTTGCTGTAAATGCTCGCTAGAAATATGGGAAAGTGCTCCCAATCTTACTTTAACTGATATAGCTCTTGTACCTTCTTGCTCTAAAACAACAGTATTAATTGTTTTAATGAGGTCATTAACTAAACTGGCTTCGTGCATAATTCTACTAATACTTCTTGTAACACTTTTTCTGTGGCTTGTTCAACTTCTGGAGAAAGTCCTATCCCATGGGAGAAATTCTTTCCTTCCACCCCATAAATAATTAACTTGGGTGGGAGTTGATTTAAAGTTCTTGCTAGTTCTACTGCTTCAGCAACACTAAAAGCATGGGTAGAGTAGTTAAAAAACTTTGCGGGTACTACTTCTATCTGGGCATCAATACGATGAATTTTACCAACTTCACTTCCAGACATTACAGCATCAAATAGATAAACAGTTGTTGCATGTTGCCATAATTCCATCAATGCAACACCTTCACCTGATGCTTCAATAATTTTTATTTCTGGGGTCTTGGTATCTGGATCTACTTGGTTGTGGAATTTTTCCGCAATTACTAACCCAACCGCATCATCCTGGCGGAATTTATTACCAACACCAATCAGTAATATTTGATGATTATGGTTCTCTTTCGACATTAAGCTTTAGGAAATGGGTTGAACACGATATACAGGGGTCGTAATTGCGAATTACTTGTTCAGATTGTTGCCGTAATTGTTCGTCTGGTAAATCTATGTGCTCTTCGACAAATTTCCAGAGGTCTTTTTCAATAGTTGACTGGTTTTGGGATGTGGGAGGTACAATCTTGGCATCGAGAATATCTCCTTGCTCATCAAGTTGATAGCGGTGATAGCAAATGCCGCGAGGTGCTTCGGTACAACCATGTCCAGTACCAGGTTTAATTGTATATTCTGCAACAGGCTGACTTGACATTTCCTCGGATTCAATAATACGTAATGCTTCCTGGGCTGCATATAGTACTTCTAAACTCCGGATGATAATGCTTTGAAAGGGATTGCTACAAAATGATTCTAAGCCGATATCGTGAGCAACTGCTTGGATTTGGGGTGTTAGTCTTTCGAAATTCAAATTGTAGCGCGCTAACGGTCCAACAAAGTAATTTCCCCGCTCCTTGATAGTTGAATGTAACGCCGTAGAATGAGGTTTATGTATTTCTGCAATGTGATCGTAAAATTCACTAATAGGAATGTTCAAACCTTTATTAGAAACCAAACGCCCTTCATTCATCGGATATTCTTCAGAATGTTGCAGCGCCACAAATTCGTAGTCTGGTTCAAATTCAGGGAAAGTAAACCCAGCAACCCAACGTGCTGTTGATTCAGCAGCCTCAATTGCCCATTCTAGATCTGGAATCAGGGACTGTAACTCTTGTTTTGTCGGCATTTTGTAAAAACCACCCACCCTAACATTGATCGGGTGAACTTCTCTACCACCAACCAAAGACATGATCTGATTGCCAATTTTTTTTAACCGCAGTCCTCGTTTAACAACATCTGGGTAATCTTTTGCCATTTCAACAGCACTGTTATAACCAAGGAAATCGGGAGCGTGTAACATAAATATGTGTAAACTGTGGCTTTCGATCCATTCACCACAGTAAATTAGCCGTCGCATTGCTCGAATAGTACCTGCAACTTCAACTCCAAAGCAATCTTCCATCGCATGAATAGCACTCATCATATATGCGATCGGGCAAATACCACAGATACGAGCAGTAATATCTGGAGCTTCGCTATATTTACGCCCCCGTAAAAAAGCTTCAAAAAATCGGGGTGGTTCAAAAATTTTTAGTTTAACTTCTTTAACTTTATCATTTTTAATTTTCACATACATCGCGCCTTCGCCTTCGACGCGAGCCAGGTAATTGACTTTGATTGTTTTAGTTGTCATGACTCACTGCTCGGTTAACAATGTTTATTTATAAAATCTTTAGCACTAATACTTCTCTACGATCGAATAATACCCTGGCTATTGCTTCTTCAAATAAAATATTCTCTGACAATCCTAACGCTGTTGAATCGCTTTTCGGCAAGCATCATATACATATTTCCACAAGCTAAATGCTATAGCGCTACGCGCAAGTCATTAGCAAAGCGTGTCCGTAGGACATAAGTAAAAAGTAAAAAGTCAAAAGCCTAAGACGTATGGCTTTTAGGGTTAATACATGTCCTAACCTAACTTCGTAGTGCTATAAATGACTGCGATCGCAATATCTGTCTCGAACAAATTATTAGGTTTTATTGTTAATGGTCTACAGTTATGACTACATTTCCTGTTTTTTGTCCTTTTTCAACATACCTATATGCCTCGACTATTCGTTCCAGCGGAAATAATTCTCTATCTATCACTGCTTTGAACTTATCTTGTTCAATGAGCTTTTTGATTAAAATTAAACTTCCTCTAATATTTGTAGGCATTGGAAATAAAGTTTTTTTGTTTCCGATCATGGGTTTAATAATGGGCGTTATAAGCGGTAAGAAAATATTTTGAGCCATGTAGCCTAAGTCTGAAGAAATATAAACTCCTCCTGGTTTGAGTAGATGTTTGCACTTAAAAAATGAACTTTTGCCAACGGTATCGAAAACAAAGTCATATTTTTGTTCATCTTTTGTGAAGTCAGATTTTGTATAATCTATGACTTTATCTGCTCCTAGTGATTTTACTAACTCAATATTTCTCGTGGCGCACACTGCAGTAACATCAACATCAAAATATTTTAAAAGCTGAACTGCAGCCGAACCAATCGCGCCTGTTGCTCCATTAACGAGAATATTTTGTCTTTTTTTCAGATCCACTTTATTAATAAAGTTATATGCATAATGGGCACCTTCAGAACTTGCTGCCGCCTGCCCATACGATATATTGTTTGGTATGATTACAACTTTATCTTCTTTTATTGTCATATATTGGGCATGAGAACCTGAGCCTTGGTCGTCAAATCCAAAAACTTTATCGCCTACTCTTAGAGACGATACATCTTTACCAACCACTTCGATTTCTCCAGCAAATTCAGTTCCAGGAATTTGTTTTTTTGGTTTGAATAGTCCTGTTACTATTCTCATAAAAAATGGTTTTGCTCTAATTGTTGCGCAATCTGTTCTATTGACTGTTGTTGCGTGTACTTTTATTAGTACTTCATCATCTCTGGGAACTGGTTTTTCTACCTCTTTTAGCTGAAGAACATCCGGCGAGCCATATTGAGTGTATATAATTGCTTTCATTAGACATCTCCAAGCAGTGTTTTATTAGGTTTTGTTGCTATTTTCCAAAGTTATGACTACTTTTCCTCGAGCGTGTCCTTCTTCAAGATACCCGATAGCTTCCGCAACCTCACTCAAGGGGTAAACTCTATCGATCACAGATACGATTTTGCCAGCTTCAAGCAGCGCTTTCAAAAATTCCAGGTCTTTTTGGTTTGCTTTCGTAACATCCGTGTTGCGCATTATTTGTCCTCCGGTCTTTGAACCCCCCGAACGGAAGATTAATTGCAACATCAAAGCCGGAGAATATGCATTTAAGAGATAGGTTCCATTGGAAGCCAATATGCGCTTAATCTCTGAAACTGAGCGATTACCGACATTATCTAAAATTAGGTCGTAACGCTGATCGTTTTGGGTGAAGTCTTCACTTGTGTAATCAATAACCCGATCTGCCCCAATCGAGCGCACCATGTCCACATTTTGTGTGCTGCATACACCGGTCACTTTAGCCCCCAAAGACTTAGCAATCTGTACTGCAAACGTCCCCACACCACCAGACGCACCATTGATCAAAACCTTTTGCTCTGGCTGAACATGCCCTTGGTCGCGAAGACACTGTAAAGCGGTAAGCCCTGCGACAGGGACGGCAGCTGCTTTCTCAAACGATAAATTGACCGGTTTGAGGACTAATTTATCTTCAGTAACACACACATATTCGGCAAAACCCCCTCTGGATATCTCGCCGTAAACTTTATCACCTGCCTGAAAATTTTTAATGTTTGTGCCAATCGCTTCAATTTGCCCCGCAATATCTGCTCCGAGGATCTGATTTTTGGGTTTTAACAACCCAGAGATAAAGCGGATAATGAATGGTGAGGCTCGCATGAAATGCCAATCTAATGGATTTGCCGCTGCCGCATCGATTTTTACCAATACTTCATCGTTACCCGGAAACGGTTTAGGAATCTCTTTTAGCTGAAGAACGTCTGGCGATCCATATTGAGTATATATAATTGCTTTCATTCATATTGCTCCAAGATTACGTCGATCTGTTCATTTTTCCTATAGTTCACCACCATCTAACCAACAAGTTTGCAAAACCTAACTTACTGCAATACGGTTATCTGCACTACGTGTATGACTAACGTCACGCTACCGCTAACACCGTAGGTGCGTGCTAACAGATAAGCCTAAATTTCTTGGTAGAGACGCGACATGTTTCCCTGCGGGAACCCTAAGAAGACCGCGTCTCTACAGTGGTATTTGTTTTAAAAGTTGAGTGGCATCTTGAATGTAATGATTACAGTTGCCTATGGAATTAACTGGTAAATACACCAAGTCTAGCCTTTCTCTTTTCAATCCACTCATTTAAAGTTGTCGTTGGTGCACCTAAGATATGGTTAGCTTCTTCCGGATCGCCTATTTCACTGACCTTTTCGAAATAAGACATTAATCTGCCCGCAAACCCAAGTTCTCGGTTGCGCGTGATAAATGACAACACCTTAACTAGCCAGAAAGGCATGATAGATATCTTTTTGATATCCGAATGAAACACAGAACAATAGCGTTTTAACGCCTCATGCATAGTAATCAGTTCTGGACCATAAATAAAGAATCTTCTATTTGCTGCTTCCTCAGAACTATAAGCAGTTGAAACCATCCTGGCAAAATCGTCTGCCGCGATCCAGTGGTAAGCTTGAGGTTGCTTTCCAAAAACAGAGGCTCGACCTTGAGTAACGAATTTCGGTAAAACCTCCATAAACCAACTGGGACAGAAAATGGTGTAGGAAATTCCACTATCTCGGATCGCTTTTTCTGCTAGAAACTTCCGATCTACTAGGGAAAACCATCTGTTCTCCTCAGTGACAGTTACTCCTGAAACATATGAAATTCGCTCAATTGCTGTCTTGGAAGCGACTTTCGCAATCATCTCAGTTGCTTGCTGTTCCACTTCAGTTGGAAGATTGATATGAACCCCATGACAGCCATCTAGTGCTTCCTTCAAACTATTAGTTTCGACTGGATTTCCAACCACAATCTCAAAAGAATCATCAAATAGCTTTTTCGCTTTTTGACCATCCCTTGTCATAATTCGCACTCGAAATCCATCTTCTTGCAGACGGTGTGAAACAGGTTGTCCCAACATTCCAGTACCGCCAACGACTAAGATAGTCTTTTGCATCTTCTTTCCCTCCTCAGAATAATGCTTCTTGATACTTTTATGTGCGCTCAAGCTGGGAAAATATCACTTTAAACCTGTCCATAGGTGACAACTATCGCCTTTTCAACTGTGCTCTGTATATCCAGTTGAGTAGAAACAGAACGCCTATAAGAAACAGTGGTCCGGAAATTACCCAACTCCCACCTCTGCTGGAAAACATATAGAATAAAGCCAAAGCAATGAACAGGAATACTCCCACCCCCTCCCAACGCCATGCAATGAGTAACGCCATAACAACAATGCATGTTGGAATTAGATGGATTAGTAAGGCAAGAATTGTTTCTCCAAAGTCATAACCTGCACTGAATACATCTAAAGCAAATACACTCAAAAATATTGCGAAAAGAATGCACAAAACCCTTGGAGCCCAGAAGAGAACTCGCTTTGTACTCCTATTCATCGCTTTCCCCTGAATATTTTTGATTTAAGTTGGATTTAAGTAAGCTGTGAGTCATGAGACTCGCTTTCTTTCCGAAAAGCTTCCGCGTAAGCGTTATAAGTGCGGTAACTGCGTAATAAATCGGCTTCCTTAACGCCCAAATTTTTCCACCAATTACTTAAGGATGTAGTATTAGGAGTCTCAGCAGGTCCATAACAACCATAACAACCCCGGTTGTACGCCGGACAAATTGCTCCACAGCCAGCCTGGGTCACAGGTCCCAAGCAAGGTATACCTTGGGCAACCATAACGCAAACAGTTCCCCGACGCTTGCACTCCATACAAACGCTGTATTGGGAAACATTAGGTTTACGGTGAGATAAAAAAGCGCTAATTACCTCCAATAATTGATATTTGTTAATTGGACAACCCCGCAACTCAAAATCAACAAAAACATGGTCAGCGATCGCGGTAGATTTATTCAAGGTTTCGATATATTCTGGCGATGCATAAACAATAGAAGTGAATTCTTTAACGCTCTTAAAATTACGCAGTGCTTGAATACCTCCTGCTGTTGCACAAGCACCAATAGTCACCAAGTATTTTGATACTCGTCGTACCTTGTGAATTCGTTCTTCATCATGGGGTGTAGTAATTGAACCTTCTACTAGAGATAAATCATAAGGTCCTTTAACAACAGCGCTAGAAGCTTCTAGAAAATTTGCGATTTCAACTTCTCCTGCTAATGCAAGTAATTCATCTTCGCAATCCAGTAAACTTAACTGACAACCATCACAGGAAGCAAATTTCCAGACTGCTAGTTTGGGTTTTTTACTCATTATGAAAGATGATTTTATGGATAATTTTTTATTTTTCTCTACATCTACCTTTATAGAAAAAGAATATGAGGAATTTGTGATGGGAATTATCGCCAAAAATTTGTTCTTAGGATAGAAATTACGTATATTTATATCGCTTTCAGTCTATTGAATCTGAGCTAAGTACTGAAAAAATTGTAGAGTGTAAATAACAATACCTTTGCCAAAATTAACAATTAATTGAAATTTAAAATTTTGTCATTTCGCGATCGCGTTATTAAGGTTATTTTTTAGGGAATTCTATAATTAGAGCTTCCCAGATCAAAAGTAGTGTTATGGTGTTCGATTTCTTTTGCACACTCGGCAATCTTAAAAGGTATAAAATTGGGCAAACTGCCCAATTTTGGTGTTTACCAAAGCTATTTTTTACAACTAAAGTAGTAAAATTTATGATTATGAAAATAATTGTTTAAATAATTTTTTTATTCTAAAACAACAACACCCGAGCATCTACTGACTTAGTTATTCCCTCTCTTATCTCATGACATACAGGCTTACACTGTTTGAGGTTTTACACTCATTCACGCTGCCCCTTTACCAACCACTTGAGGAAATATAAGTATCGAAGTCGGGTGTTATTGTTAGGTCCGCAAGACAGATAATCAAACAGCTTTTACCTCTTAACTCTGACTTTAACTGTTAACAACAAGGCTGTTTTCTCTGCCCAGGAAGCTTTTTATTAGCTTCAATTATTAAGTTATCATCACTTGATGGGGTTAGCTAGTCTTTGAAACTAAACTTTAACTTTAGTAGTAATTGGTAACAGTAGATTAATTAGATTAAATTTACTTCATCTTACTTTACAGGTAACAAACTCTCAAAATAGCAAACTCTCAAAAATTGAAAAATATAGATGACTGTAAAATATAGATGACTGTAATTAAGGGATGTATAATTCAAAAACTGTTTCTACTACTGGCTCCTGACTTCTGACCCCTCAGTTTAACCAAAAAACTTTTTAACAGCAAACCCTAATTAAACGCGCTTCAGAACAAATAAACTCCCGTCACCTCCTCGTCCAATTCTCAAGGTTTCATCTAAATATGTAATCTCAAGGCTGGGAATTCTACCTTGGGGATTATTAGCCGAAATAACCTTAAATGGATTTAATTTGGGAGTATTAATGGCGAAAATTTTCTCAATTGATAGGTAACGCTTATCAAAATTAACATTAATGCGTTTTTCAGTATCTTCTGGCGCAGGTTCAAAACTTGCTGTGACCTTGACGCTTCCTGATATTAGCCCTAAAGGATGCCGAACAAAAGCCAAATTAAAAAATGATTTATTTTCAACATCAATTTCTTGATAAACTTTACCTACTTTCAAATTCAATGGTAGAGAAGATAAACGACGAATCTCCCTAGCTGTCGAATATTGCAATAACCATTTTCCACCCAGGAGAGAAGTTGCGTGGAGTAATGGTTGAGGATTCGGATTAACTTTTTCCAAATCCCTTACTAATTGCTCGATTTCGTCAACTAAGTTCTCGTTTAGCTTTAAATTGGTTAAAGGAGAATCATCCTTATTAGATTGAATCTTCTCCAGGATGGTTTGTAATTGTTCTTTTAATGCTGCTGGACTCAATGATTGTTTTTCCTTTGGCGACTTTTACTAACCATCATAGAGTGATACTAAACGAGGTCAAATTTCCAATGGAATAAAAAATAACTGATGAGTCCTCGTACAACACTAGCCTTAAATCCTGTTGTTTCCAATCGTAGTTTATTCCATTCCCCATCTACCACGCCGAAAAAATGAATACTAGTACTAAAAAACATCCAGTTCTCCCCCTTTAGTTTCCAAGTATCCTTAGTAAACTCACAAAAAAGACGTAGCAATGCTACGTCCCAAAATAACTAGATTAGGGTCAAGCTAAAATCATATTTATCCTTTCTGGGAATCTATTGGATTCTCTTTCCAAGTGACTATCATTACTTTTGTCTCATCAGTATTAAATGTAAAGGTGATGTATTTAGTAAATTCACCTTTCTTGACTTCATATAGAACACCATTGGTATAATCTTCAACTTGAGATGTTTCAAAGCCTTGTTCTTCAAGTTTACTCGTAACTATCGAGCCCAATTCATCAGGACTTTTATTAACATCTGCATTAAAAGCTGTTTCTGTTCCTGGAGTTGGGGTTTGATTCTTATTCGTTTCAGTTGTGTCTAGATATTTTGTCCAGCCAAGTTCTTCATAAAGCTTCGCGAAAGTATTTTCAAATGCTTTTTCTTCAGGAGTTAGTTCTGGTTTTTTCTCTGTTTCTTCTGATTCTTGAGTTTCTTCAGATTTTTTAAGCTCTTCTAATTGTTCTGAGTCTTCGGATTTTTTTATTTCCTCAGATTGCTGGGGTTCTTCTGTTTTTTCCTCTCCTTCAGATTTTTCAGATTCCTGACTATTCATAGACTCTTGTGAGCTTTTTATTTCCTCTAATTCATTAATTTCTTGAGAATCTTCAGGTTTTAAGGATTGAATATTTAGACGGTAACAATCTATTCGCTCTTGGGAAAGTAAAATTACAGTACCTTTATCAGTTTGATTGAATAGATGTAAAAATCTATCTTGACCATCCTTGAAAATTTGATAGACTTTTGTATCTGGGGAATCTGCGACTTGTTTTGGTTGATATCCTTTTTCGGCTAGGCTTTGGGCAAAATAGCCACTGACTTGAGCAAGAGGATCGGTTGTAAATCTACTGTCTTTATCCTCTTGAGCAACTTTTAATCCACACAACAGTGGTCGAGCATTTTTATAATCAGTTACTCCAGTAAATATGTTGGATTGGGGTATTGCTACTGACTCTTCAGAAGTATTTTCATTAGAGGTTGCTAGCTCTTCAGTATTACTTTCTATTTCTAAGTTATCTTCTGCTACTGTTGTAGAATCAGGTATATCACCAGAATCTTCTTCTAATATTTCCACAGTATTACTACTAGTCTCTATCTCTGGTTCAGATTCCGGTTCGGAAGGTGTAGGTAGATCAACAACATCATCGCTAAAGGAATTATCTCCAGAATCTACAATATCGTCACTAGAATCACTCACCGAATCTGAAGCATCATCACCTAATTCATTTGTAGTATCAGTATCCAAGGTATCATCATCAGAATCATCTCCAGCATCCGAATCATCACTTACATCGTCTCCAGAGTCTGAATCCTCGTCGCTAAAATCTTCATTTTCAGGTAGGGGGGGAAGTTTCTCTACGTCCAAAGACTCTTCACCTTCCTCTAAACCTTCATTTTCTGGGTCATTTTCTTCTAAATCATTTTCGAAATCATCTTCGAATTCATTGTCAAAATCTTCATCTGAAGTTACTTGCTCGGTAGTTTCGATGTCTGGATCCTTACCTGACAAAACTGGAATTGCAAGCGCGATCACATGAGCCAAGACTGATAATAGTAATGCAATAACAAATGGGTGTTTAACAGATGTATCCTTAAGATTACGCAACTTCGAGAGAAAATCATTTAAGAAAGACCGCAACTTCACAAACAATTCTTTTACAGAAAATGACTTGAACATGAATATGCCTCTATTAATCTTAACTGTTTAGTTCGATGCAATATTTCACCAGTCAGTAATTACAGAAATGAAAGGGAAGAATGCAGATTAAAGGACAATTTTATAAGGCTAACAAGATTAACTCACAAAGATAGTTAATAATAGTATAAATTTAGGTATCTAATACTTACAATATAATTTGCTAAAGAATTCAATGAGAAGTTACAACTATTAATAACGTAAATTACAATACTTCAATTATCATTTATAAGCCAATTTTTACTAATTGTTAGGCTACTTTTTCATTCGTACTATAAATCTTATATTCAGCAAATTGAGAATTAGTCAGAAAAAACTAGCCATGATTTTTAAGTAAACACACATACAGAAGTTATATGTCGATACAAAAATTTAGTTTATGCTTTAGAAACTAAGTTTATTTCCTTATCATATATAAGCTTTACAAAGCTTTTTCTTACAGCAATCATGTTTAGCCTAGGGAATTTGTAATATAAAAAAATGCTTTTTTGAGATTCTCTGAGGTCAAACTTTCAGTCGTTCGCTAAATACTTAACAAGTAATTCAAAATCGAAATATTGAACTTATATTGATTTAGATAATAAAAACATTTCATATTTTATTACAATATAAACAATTTATTTTGATATGACTACTTGTATGTGTAATAAATAATTATTTTTCCACTAATTATACAAAAAACATCTTCTTTTTTTGTTTTTCTGTAAAATGTTGTCTTTTTCGATAGTTAATATCTATAATTAATTTCTAGGTGAAAATGTTAAAATTAATTCAGTAATTGTAAGATTTAAACTTGTTAATATTAATTGAATATGCAGCCATTATTATACGTTTTTTTGATTCGGATAAAAGTATTATTTTGGCTTTAAAAAACATAATTTTAAATAGATTTTCTGCGTTACTTTTAGTTTCGTTAACCTCATATTAAACCTTGAAGTAGTAGGGTTATATCAGTCTGTGGATCAACAGAAAGTACTTCCCTGATAGTGAGGATATATGAAGTTTTCGACTACCGTTTTGAATCGTGTAGTTACCAGTTCTGTTGTAGCTGCTGCTGTAGTATTGGGACCTATTTTTACTGCAGTTGCTCAAGCAGAAAGTCTCAAAGGTGCAGGTGCTAGTTTCCCTAATCCTTTGTATCAGCGTTATGCTCGCGAAGTTAGAAAAAAGTATCCTAACCTAAAAGTTAACTATCAAGCTTGTGGTAGTAGCTGCGGTATCCGTCAAACCATCAAAGGAACCGTTGACTTTGGCGGTAGCGATGCAGCTATGAAGAATAGCGAAATCAAAAAAGTTCGTCGTGGTGTCATTCTAGTTCCCACCGCAGGTGGTGCTGTTTCAGTTGTTTACAATCTCCCTGGTGTAAAGAACCTTAAACTTTCCCGCACTACCCTACCCCTAATCTTCGCTGGTAGAATCAAACGTTGGAATGACGCCAGAATTAAAAAAGATAACCCTGGTGTAAAACTACCTAATAGAAGAATTACCCCAGTTGTACGTGCAGATGGTAGTGGTACAACTTTCATCTTTACCAACCACTTAGCTACAATCAATGGCTATTTCAGAGGTAGAGTTGGTCGCGGTAAGAAGCCCAGATGGACTTTAAGAAGAGTTCTTAAGGGTAAGGGTAATGCAGGTGTTGCTAACCTAGTTAGACGTACCCGTGGTGGAATCGGTTACGTAAACTACTCTTTTGCTGTTAAGAACAGACTTAAGTCTGCAAGAGTACAAAATAAGAGCAAGCAGTTTGTCGCTCCTTCTTTGAAGGCTGCAAATCAAGCTTTAGGAAGTGTTAAATTCCCCAAAAATTACCGCATATTTGTAGGTGACTCCAACAAAGGTTATCCCATCGTTGGATTAACCTGGATGATGGTCTACAAGAATTATCCTTCCAAAGCTAAGGCTGCTGCTGTTAAGAAGTGGGTCAACTGGGTTATGACCGAAGGTCAAAAGTACAATGCTGGATTGCAATATACACGTATTCCTAAGAGCGTAGTTAATCGCGTACTTAAGGATGTAAATACCAAAGTTAAGTAAATAAATTTATTTAGTTTGTTACTTAACTAATTAATAGCGTGACCGCTTAATGGCTTGATTCTTGTAGGGTGGGTAATACCCGCCCTATTCTTGTACCAAAAATTTATTTATTGATGAGCAATGGAAAATTCATCAGTGCAACAGGTTGACGATTCCTTGAATATAACAAGTAGCACAGGACGCAGTTTTTGGATAGATCGAAGTTTTAATGTACTGGTTCATTGTTTTGCCCTAATTACAGTTAATATACTGCTTTGGATGATTGCAGTTGTCTACAGAGAAGCAAAACCTGCGATCAATAAATTTGGTCTGGATTTTATTTGGAGTCAAGACTGGGATACTCTTCAAGGTTTGTATGGAGCATTACCATATATTTATGGAACCTTAGTAAGTAGTGGACTTGCTATTTTAATCGCTATCCCTGTAGGCTTAGCAGTAGCACTGGTTACCAGTGAAGACTTTTTGCCAGACTGGGTAAAGTCACCAATCGCTTTTATTGTAGAGTTAATTGCTGCAATACCCAGTGTAATTATCGGTTTGTGGGCAATTTATGTCTTAATTCCCTTTTTAATACCTGTACAGGAGTGGTTATACAACAATCTGAGTTGGATCCCACTGTTTGATACAGAGGATACATCTGGTAATAACATGATGACAGCAGCAATTGTTCTGGCAATTATGATTTTGCCAACAATGGCAGCTATTAGTCGTGATGTACTTCTAGTAATTCCCAAACAGCTACGTACTGGTGCAATGGCTTTGGGCTCTACCCGTTGGGAAACTATTTTTCGAGTACTGTTACCTGCTGGCTTCTCCGGTATCGTTGGTGCAACCATGCTTGCTTTGGGAAGGGCTTTAGGGGAAACTATGGCTGTGACGATGGTAATAGGTAACTTTAATCAGATCAAACCTTCGTTACTTGAAGCAGCCTATACAATTCCTGCTGTCCTTGCTAATGAATTTGCTGAAGCAGAAAATAGGTTACATGTTGGCGCTTTAACATATTTAGCTTTGATTTTGTTTGCTTTGACCCTAGCTGTAAATATTGGTGCTGTGATATTAGTGCAGGTACTTGACCGAAACAAGAAATAATTGGTCATGAATCGCTAAACATTAGTACTGGTCATCAAACAAATGATAAATGACAAAAAACAAGGATGAAGAACAAATGAGTTCTTACCAAAAATCAAATGAAAATGAGTCCGTAGCTGCAGAGTTATGTACCCCACTACCCCATCGGCGTCAGTTGTTCAGTAATGGGATGAACTCCGTAGCTTTGATTTTTTCCCTCCTAGCATTACTTCCTCTCATCTCACTAGTGTGGGAAATTTTACTCAGGGGCTTACCCAATCTCAAGCTAGAGTTATTCTACTCATCATTTATTGATGGTGGATTTGCTAACGCCATTATTGGTACCATCACAATGGTTGCGATCGCGTCAGTATTGAGTGTTCCTTGTGGAGTTATGACAGGAATATTCTTAGCTGAATTCGGTCAACAAAGTTCTGCTGCTCGCTTAGTTCGCTTTATTGCAACTATTTTGACTGGCGTTCCTTCAATCGTTGTCGGTGTTTTTGCTTACGGTGCAGTTGTTTTAACCACAACTCAATGGACAAACGGACAATATAGTTTTAGCGCCTTTGCCGGTGGTTTTGCTCTAGGGGTAATTATGCTACCGGTTATTACTCTGACAACAGAGGAAGTATTGAAACTAATTCCTAAACCTCTACGCCTAGCATCTGCAGCTTTAGGTGGAACTACTTTTCAAACCACATCTCGAGTTTTACTTCCTGCAGGAATACCTGGAATTACTACCGGTATTTTACTCGCGGTCGCCCGTGCAGCAGGTGAAACAGCACCACTAATTTTTACAGCTCTATTTAGCTTTTATTGGTCAGAAGGAATATTCAAAGAAACAGCATCATTACCGGTATTGATTTTTAACTTCTTTACCGATGACGATCCAAAAATTGTTGAACTAGTCTGGACAGCTTCTATCGTTCTTGTTGGATTAGTCTTATTCTTTAACCTCCTTTCTCGTATCGTTACGCGCCGCAAATAAAACCCGAATATTAAGCCAGATAGTTGATTTTCCTACATATTCCCCAAGCATGAATAACTTAGTTCCAGCTATCAGAGTCAAAAACCTCAGCTTTTTCTACGGCACTTTCAAAGCGCTTGAAGGTGTTTCAATGGATATTTACCGAAATAAAGTTACGGCATTAATCGGTTCTAGCGGTTGCGGTAAATCCACTTTTATCAAATCTTTGAATCGAATTAGCGAATTAGAAGCTGATGTCACAATCGAAGGAAGTGTAGAATTTTTTGGTCAAAATATCTACAGTCGGCGCGTTAACTTAAATCGGCTTCGTCGCCAAATCGGGATGGTATTCCAAAAGCCGAATCTTTTTCCTATGAGCATTTATGACAATGTTGCTTATGGTTTAAGAATAGAATCATGGCGTCCCAAATCTGAGTTAGATGAGATCGTAGAGTCTGCCATTAGAGGTGCAGCTTTATGGAATGAAGTCAAGGATAAACTACACCAATCAGCTTTAGGTCTGTCTGGAGGACAACAACAGCGTCTCTGTATCGCCAGAGCTTTAGCGGTTAAACCCAGAGTTCTCTTAATGGATGAACCTTGTTCTGCTCTCGATCCTCTCTCAACAATGAAAGTAGAAGAACTCATTCACAGCTTGCGTGACGATTTCACAATTGTTATTGTTACCCACAATATGCAGCAAGCAAGACGTGTCTCTGATTTCACTGCTTTCTTTAGCACCGATGAAAGTCGTATCGGTCAAATGATCGAATTCGGTTCTACAGAGCAAATTTTCAACAATCCTCTTGATAAACGTACCCGTGACTATGTTGAAGGACGCTTCGGTTAATTAGGAGCAAAGTGAAAATTCTATGTCTTATATCAGGGTGTAGCTCCTCTAGTGATTTATTATTTGAATTATTTAATTTGAATTATTTAACTTGAATTGTTTGAGCCTAATGAATATAGAATCTTAAGTCATACAAGACTTAAAAAATACACAATTTAATACTCAATTAAAAGTATGATAGATATATCATGTAGTAACCATTGGCGTCACATATATATTATTTGATTAAATTGTTCAATTATCAACCGAAAGGGTGAACCTAAAACCTGGGGGAATTTAGTAAAATATGAATTATTGGGAGTTTTTCAAGATTTTCAGCCCTTCTTAGGCGCTTTGTTGTCAGGAGACCTTTATAAATTAAAACTCACTAAATCAAATCCACCAAGACAAAGTAAATCAAATATCGCTCTTCCATTATTCACATGAGATGAAACTTTCAAACTGTAAAATCCCCGACATAGAATGGTCAAGGTCAACATGATTCCACATGAATACGGAACTGAATACCTATAATTTCTTATTTCCCGCCCGATGATGGAAGAGCGATAGCGGCTAAAACACTCCTAAATCATTACTTAAGGAATCACACTTCATAGCATCATTCATTATGCTCTGTCATATTTCCTTGCAATAACAGGAGTTAGAAGATAGGAGGCAGAAGTGGAATACGCTTTGCAAGCGCTTCACAGCGTTTTAAGTGTACTTAACTTACTTGAAATCTATGATATATCTACGACTTAGTTGTCCCCTAATTCAAAAACCAAAAAATAAACCGTTGTATTTGTCTCAGAGTAAGCCACGATAGCGAATAAAGACCAAAATCACTGCCCAGCTTCCCAAAGCCACCTTAATTGCAACCAAGATGTTGAAAAGGGGAAGAAGACCGCCACTGATAAGTGCACCTAACTCTCCATGTGGTAATTCTATCCCACACAAAGTAACGACTGATAGAACAATGAAAAGCAATACCGAAAGTTTTTCCCAGGTTGCAGCACGCCAGCGCTGGTAGATATTCTGCATCCACTCGGAACTAGAAGTGATTGCAACTAGTCCAATTGCTGTTCCACCTGCTACCCCAGCAGAAAACCCACCACCGGGACTCAAATGTCCCCTAATTGCCAATTCAATACCCACTAATGCAGCAATGATAGCTCCCAAACGAGCCAGAACTATGGAAGGTTCATCAGTGAATTGATAGATAGTACAAGATGGCTTTTCATTGGCGAGCAAGTACTTTGCACCCAAAATTGCGATCGTAAAAACTACTACTTCGAAAATTGTATCGTATAGTCTATTGCGGAAAATAATACCTGATACAGCATTCGGAACCCCACTGTCTTGTACAACTAATTGAGCAATTGATGTTTGCAATGGCTCAGTTGTCGGATCTGGCATCACTAACATTTTGATGAATAGCGCTATACCCGCTAAAATGTAGATCCATTTCATTAGTGCTTCTCCTCAGTCGGGCTGACATAGGTAAGGTTTATTTCTGATGATGAAAGCTCTGCTTTCATGATTTCATATAGACGTTGAACCCTTGTTGCGGTGCAATATTGCGTTGCGGTAATCAGCGCTCCATGGTCTTGACCACTGTATTCTGGCAAACACTGGGGAGCAAAGGTTGTATGGACATCTTTATCCATCAGCGCTCGCTGCAAAGCCTTTGGATTGTTATAGTGGACTACTTCCACCCGCATATGGTGTTTACCAAAAATATTTCTCAAGTCAGCTACTAGTTCTCCCAAGTGCTCTGAATCACCCCCTGCATCAATTGAATCACCTTCGAGCACTCCCAGACGCATTACTAAGGATGAACGCACAGCCACCGCATAGAGAGTAATTGCCAACAAGGTACCTACTAACGCTTCGGTTAAAGCTACATCTGGCGCTCCCAACACTGCATAAACTAAAGCTGCTATTGCTCCTAATACCCCTCTCAAAAGCAAAGCATGGTATGGGTTAACTTGAAACACAAGCATACATGCAGACAATGGTAGCAGGGCAATAATGACATAAATGTAAAGGTCGATACTGTTATTCATTATTTACCCCCAGTAGTAGAACAATATGCCAATACATACCCCAATACTGTATTCCATATTGCCAGAGAAATTATGGCAAGAACAAGTAGTGGCCATTCATTAGGTATTTTGATTAGCAATCCGACTGTGATACTCATAGAGCCAAGCGTATCTGCGACCGAAAGACTATGCAATTTGAATAGTACAGAACGCTTACCAAGCAGCGGAAATGTTCCCCAGAACCAGAAAACTATTCCAATGCCGATGCAGGTATAACTTAGAATGTCCAAAATCATCAGTTTAATCTTCTTATGACATGTGCTAACAACATTAGAGCTGCATTTCCTACACTCAAGATGATGACGCCACCAAGACCGATCATCCAATCATCTCGTAAGACAGATACAACCAAAATCATAATTGATGTTTTACTGGCAATACTTGAAAACGCCAAGGTTGTTTGCCAAATATCATCATCTTTCCAAGCTTCGTACATGGGGATGAGAAGAGCCAGAATCATCACCATTAGTACTATATGTAGGTTCATGAAGCTTTCCTCCGTTTTACCCAATGTACTTCATACCAACCTTTTTCGTGATATTTCAAAACGATAGTCTTAGGTGTAAATGTGATTATAAATACATCTAAGAAGATTAAACCTGGTGTCCTTCCTGGTCGAACTCGCTCTAGAGTTACATCCTCATGTTGATGGGGAAAGAACATGATCTGTAGTGCCTCAAGATATGCTTGGGGAACTGCTACTAGAGCCTCATAAAGAGCTCTGAACCAATCTTTCAATGGTCCCGGGCTTTTAAGACGTCCCGGTAATAAAAGGGCGACACTAACACCAATGATAATATTTGCTACACTCAGATTGGCGGTGAGCAGAAACCAAATAACTAGTCGCAATATCAGATTTAAATATCCAATCATGCAAATACCATCCAAAAGACTAGGAGTAACATCAAACTCATGCCACCAATGAGGTGATCGAATTCTTCCTGTATGCGGGGAAGTTTGATCGCTGAACGTCGGAAAATCAAGAAATATGCTAACCAGCCAAGGGCAATTGTTACCAAGGGCTTGATGATATTCTTCACGGTGTATGCGTCGTAATATGCCACATTAGCCACAAAGAGACCGCCAAGCAAGATGACCATTGCTACCCAATAACCAAGTTTTGGCATTTCTCCCGTACTATTCTCTCCCCGAGCATGGGGCAAAAATATAAATTTGGCAAATGATATCGCTGTTCCAAGGGCTGCAATATTCATACCAATAACTTGCCAAGGTACTAAATTCTTCATTGTTAATACCTTTGCTCCAAAACCAGATAGTAAAGGAAAACCCGATATGGAGAAACTGGCTATTACTAAAGCAATCCAGACTGGTGTAAGAATTGGCAAACTTCTAAGTTCTTTCAGGTTTCTGCTAGGTAAAGAACCTGCTGTGAGGAAAAGGGCTGATTTCACCAGACCATGGGTTAGGGCATAAAAACCACCAACCTGTGGTGCTGCAAGAACAAAGCCCAACTGGGAAACAGTATGGAACGCCAACATCCGTTTGGTGTCTTTTTCAAAAACAGCATAGCAAACCCCAAGAACTGCTGTACCAACTCCGAATATGCGGACAATGGGGTCTACCTGCTCGAGCATCAAAGCACAACGTACCAAGGGATATACACCTGCTTTGACCACAACTCCCGATAGTAAGGCTGACACTGGCGACTCTGATTCAGAGTGAGTCAAGGGTAACCACAACCCGGAAACAAAGATTCCCCCCTTTGTTAGTAGCCCCATAAATATTAGAGCCTGGGCCTCAATTGGCGATCTGCTCAGACCATCAAAAGCAAAGGAATTATTTGCTTGATAGACCAACACTGCACCTACCAGATAAAACAGCATAGCTGTGTTACTGACAAAGAGATAGCGCAAACCAACCCAAATTGAGCGTCCGGTTCTGGGATAGGCAATCAAGAGAAACGCAGCAACACCGATTACCTCTAGTGCTACATACAAACTCATGAAATCAGCACAGATAAACGCAGAATTAACGCTGCCATGCAGAATGGTACTCTGCATATAAAAAAAGGACGTTCTACCTGTGTTCCAGCAATATATAATGACTGCCGCGCTCACCAGAGCATTGGTCAAAATGAAATAACCACTCAATTGATCGATCGCTAATGTGACACCGAAATTATCTAGTAAATTTAGCGTCATTAACGATTGGTTATAACCAAATCTTAGAGAACCATTGACAAATAATTGCAATGCATATGCTCCTGAAGCAAGAGCAGTGAATAATGCAAGATATCGGTCTAGTTTGGGGAGTAGATAAATGACAAACCCCAGACAGAATGGTAAGGCGATCCACGTAATTGTAATAGTAGTCATGGGGTATTGTTCTTTTCGATCTCCTTGCTTTCCAATGTTGGATTATCCCGTGCTAGCTTCATGACACCAACTAGGATTAAGGCTTGAATAGAAAAGCCAATCACAATCGCTGTCAATATCACTGCTTGGGGAACTGGGTCCGCATAAGGGACATCTTTACTTGATGACAGTACGGGCGTGAATAAACCTTCTCGTGATGCGACCATCACGTAATAGCTAATCACTCCTGTACTCATGACATCCATAGAGATGATTTTCATCACCAGATTTTTTTTCAGGATGATGCCAAAAAAACCGCACAATATAGTTGCAAATACACATGCTTCCAACACGGGAATTACCTATTGGCTAAGTAAGAGTTAGTTACAATTATACGTGAAATAGTACACAATTTCCGACAAGTTACTTGATTTATTGTGTGAGTTTTTACAAATTATTTGGGATTTATATATATTTATGACTTTTTTTCAAATGTCGCTTATAAAACAAAAATTAATGAAAATGTCTATCGAAATCATCCATTAACTTAGATAACAATGAGAACACGAAAAATGAAAACATATTTTTAACTGAAAAAATGATTTTTATTGGTGTTATTATTAAATTAGTTTTGATGAAAAACATGCTTGTTTATTTGCAATTATTTTTTACTAATTGAAATTCTGTCAGAAATTTTACGAATAATCCAAAATACCTTGTCTAATTCTAATTAAGTGTTAGATTGCCATAAAATTAATTATAGTTTTTTCAAGCTTTATAGACGACTTACACGAACAATCTCGTGCAATAATTGCCAGCAAATAAACAGTGAAATACCAATCATGAATCCTCCAAGCATGTAATATTAGACTCGAACAATAATGTGTTTGGAGATATAGGTTTTTGACCTGTGGGTATGGGGCTAATGTATCAAATCTAATGATTTACATTTATTTTCTCTCAAAATATTTGTAGAGACGTTACGTGTAACGTCTCTAGATACCAGCTTAAATTCAGACTTACTAGTAGTACTAATCTATCAACTCAAAGATAAAGAATGACATAAGATAAGGTTTGTGGTAGTACGACCTCTTAAAGGATGTGCTGGTTTTGAGAAAAGTATTATCTTTTTTCTTTGGTGTTTAATGGTTAATACTTAACTATAAACCAAGTCGAGTTAATCCGATAGAGTACTACAGTATTTTATTGGGTCGAAATCCTAAATTTAGTTTTTCGATCATGCCAATATCATCCAGAAGAGTAGAACTAACATCAAACTCATACCACCTACAAGATGCTCAAACTGTTCGACCACAGAGGGTACCTTGAATTCAATGCGCCGAAAAATGAAAAAGTATGTCAGCCAGCCTCCACCAATAGTAGCAAGGGCTTTAGCTATATTAGTGACTGTATACGCCTGAAAGGTTCCGATATTTGCAGCCAACATTCCACTAATCAATAGAGCCGCGGCAAACCAAAAACTGGGTCTAACCTTATCTTCCCCATTACTGGGCAAAAAGATAAATTTGGCATACACAACTGCTGTTCCCACTGCTGCAATATTCATTACAATTTCTTGCCAGTACTGTAGATTCTTCATGGTCAGCATCTTGGCTCCAAAGCCGACTAGGAAGGGAAAACCAGATACAGAAAGGCTAGCAATAACTAAAGTAATCCAAAGCCATCTATTTGTTGGCTTTTCCTGGAGTTCTGTGAAGCTTCGACTGGGCAAAATACCAGCAATTAAGAAAATCGTCGCTTTTACCAATCCGTGGGCTAATGCATACAAACCACCTACAGCAGGTGCAGATAGGATAAAACCCAATTGGGAAATAGTGCTTAGGGCTAGGGTGCGTTTAGTATCTTTTTCAAAGATTGCATATAATGCTCCTAATAATGCTGTTCCGACTCCAAATATTCTAATGATGGGGTCTATCTCTTCTACAAGGAGTGCGCAACGCAGCAGAGGGTAAACGCCTGCTTTGACTACAACTCCTGATAGTAAAGCTGATACAGGCGATTCTGATTCAGAATGGGTCAGTGGTAACCATAATCCCGAAACGAAGATTCCTCCTTTTGTTAACAGTCCCATTAAGATCAAAGCCTGGGCTTCGATTGGCGCGTTACCTAAACCTTCAAAAACAAATGAATTATTTGCTTGATATACAAGTAAAGCACCTACGAGATAAAACAGCATGGCTGTGTTGCTAATAAATAGATAGCGCAAGCCAACCCAAATGGATCTATCCGAACGAGGGTAGGTTATCAATAGAAATGCAGCAATACCTATAACTTCTAGAGCCACGTATAAACTGAGAAAATCCGCACATATAAAGGCGGAGTTAAGGCTACCATGGAGAAATATAGCCTGCATGTAAAAGAAAGCCGATCTACCCGTGTTCCAACAGTAAATAATAACCGCCGCAGTTACCAGAGCATTTGTCAATATAAAGTAACCACTTAATCGGTCGACAGCTAAGGTGACGCCAAAATTATCGAGCAGTTGTAATCTCAGTGATTCTTGGTTGATGAGTATCTGCAAAGCATATGCGCCAGAGACAAGTGTCATTCCTAACGCTAAAAATCTGTCGATTTTCGGGATCAGATAAATGACAAACCCCACAAACAAAGGTAGGGCAATCCATGTAATTGTAATATTATTCATGGGGTATTGTTATTTTCGAGTTCCTTAGTTTCCAATCTTGGATTATCCCGTGTCAATTTCATGACATGACAATTTTATTGTGCGAACGATTCATTACCTGTTGATTTCATCAAATGATGATTGTGTGGTGCTATTGCTTCATAGTTGAATAACTTCATAGCATCAACAAAACTCAGAGCTTCGCTATAAAAGCCAAGGGAGTCGAGTTCGCTACCATCATAAGGATAATAAATGACTACCTGAAGAATTAAATCAGCATTACTGGGATTTTGAACATCTGACTTTTCATCACCTAAAATGAGTAGCGCGAACAAACCCTATGGTAATGCAATCAATAGGTATCAGCTAAGCAGCTTTTGACTTACAAAATTCATAGAAGTAATCGTCATGAACGGGCTCTTTTTCAGGATAACGCCAAAAAATTCGCACAATATTTGTAATTGCAAATACACATGCTTCTAACACGGGAATTACCTATGTCCTAAGTAAGAGTTAGTTACAATTATATGTTAAATGGTACACAGTTTATAACAATCAACCTGATTCATTGTATTATTTTTATAAATGATTTAGGTTTCATATACATTTATTAAGATTTGCTAAATGTTGCTTATGAAACACAAAATCGTCAAAAAGTATAGCGAAAGTATCCATTGAAATTGGGTTATGATAGATTTTTGATCGAATAAATCAGGATTTTGCAAATATTTTATACTTATACTAATTATTAAAATTAAACTAAGTTTAATTAGAAATCAAACATTTATTAATCATTATTTTCTACTATTTGGATGCAAGTTAAAAAGTTTACAACGAACCGTAAGCTTTTAGTGAAATCCGTTCAATAATTATTATTCTCAGAGGGTTAATCATAACTTTTTGGGATTAATAGGCATAGTTAAAATCCAAAAATTTGCCCAAAAATATCAGCAAATGGATTGCAAAATTCTACTTGTAAATCCTTGAATTAGTTATTGCAGCCTTTGATTAGCAGGTTTTTGCTCTTCCAAACAGTATGAATTTGATGCCAGATTTTGTCATTTCCATATATTTGGAATGGGAAAGCTACCCTGAAAACATTATTAATGTTTTGGGCTTCTATAACTCTGAGGTTGAAAGAAAGCATACCAGGGGATGAACATTATATTTTTATCTTCCAAGGTAATTCACAGCCCTTGCTTCGTATTTTAGTTCGCAATCATTTAGCAATGAAAAAATAGTTTGAGATTTTACATGTCAATTCTGAGTTTGCAAACACGAATCAAAGAGCAAGCGATCGCGATCCTTTAGTTACACGTTTATCAATTCCACCAGAAAATATGGATTCTAATCAAATTAAATTAAGTCAAATTGGTACATTTACCAGCAAAGAGGGTGCAGAAATCGTCGCCCACGATCCGGAAACCCAGCGTTTATTTGTTACCACTGGGGATACCATTGAAGTCATAGATATCACAGATCCTGCGAAACCAAAAAAAGTAAGCGATATTGATGTCACTTCTATTGGTGGTGGTGCTAATAGTGTTGCGGTTAAAAACGGTATCGTTGCTGTAGCTGTTGAAGGAAATACCAAACAAGATAACGGTAAAGTTGTTTTTTACAATACAAATGGTGAACTTCAAAGTTCCGTTACAGTTGGTCCTCTTCCCGATATGCTTACCTTTACTCCTGATGGGATGAAGGTAATTGTAGCTAATGAGGGCGAACCGAACGATACATATGATAACGACCCAGAAGGTTCCATCAGCATTATTGATATTTCTGGTGAAGTTGGTAGTTTAACTGATGGAAATGTAAAGACCGCTGATTTCACAGCCTTTAACGATCGCAAGCAAGAGTTAATCAATAAAGGCGTCAAAATTTTTGGTCAAAGAGCAGATAAAACTCCTTCTAAAGTAGCCGAAGATTTAGAGCCAGAATACATTGCAATTTCTCCCGATGGTTCAACAGCGCTTGTTACTCTTCAAGAAAACAACGCCGTTGCAGTAGTAGATATTGCAACTGCTAATGTAGTTGATGTTTTACCTTTGGGTGTTAAAGACCACAGCAAAGGTCAACCCACAGTAACTAACTATGAAGTTCAAGGTTTGGGACCAATCGCTAATGCTGACGGTCTACCCTTAGAGACTCCTGCTGGTCAAACAATCGACTTGGGTGGTATTTCTGGTCTATATTATGCAGGTCAAGAGGACGATAAAATCAAATTCGTATCTGTTCCCGATCGCGGTCCTAACCCAGATACATTTAAGGAAGATAAGAATGGTGATGGTACAGAGGATACCGTTCGTCCCCTAGCATTACCTGATTACCAAGCTCGAATTGTCGAAATCGAGTTAGATACCACAACTGGTGTTGCTAGTGTTAGCAATCAGATTTTTCTCACTCGTAACGAAGACGGTGTAAGCAAACCTATTACAGGTGCTCCTAACTTTGTTTTTGATGTTGATGGTAACCAAGTTGACGAGTTTCCAGTAGATGCTGCTGGTAATCCTGTTGAGCTGGATCCTTTTGGTGGAGACTTGGAAGGTATTGTCATCGATGGAGATGGTAACTACTGGATGGTTGACGAATATCGTCCTGCAATTTACCAGTTTGATTCTGATGGGGTTCTTTTAAATCGCTTTATTCCTGAAGGTACAGCAGCATTAGCAGGTCAAGCAGAAGGTGCATTCGGTACAGAAACCCTACCTGCAGAATATGCTAATCGTCGCCGCAACCGTGGTTTTGAAGCTATAGCTCTGGATACTGATGAAGAAATTCTCTACTCATTTATCCAAACTCCTTTAGCAAATCCAGATCGTGCAGCTTCTGATGCTTCCGATGTGATTCGCGTTTTGGGAATTAATCCTGTAACCGGCGAACCTGTTGCTGAGTATATTTGCTTACTCGAAGACTCAGCAGTTCGTTCTGGTGGACGAGTTGATAAGATGGGTGATGCTGTTTACGTCGGTGATGGTAAATTCCAAGTTATCGAACGTGATTCAGCAGTTGGTGAAAATGCTAAGAAGTTTATTTTTGAGATTGACCTCAAAGGTGCTACTAATTTATTAGCTGATGATGCTCCCAGCTTAATAGCTGATAAGACTCTGGAACAACACACAGCAGATGAATTAGTTGCTCAAGGTATTAATCCCGTCCATAAAACCAAGGTAACTAACCTACCTTCAATTGGTTATCAAGCAGGTGATAAGCCAGAAGGTTTAGCATTACTACCAGATGGTCGCTTAGCTGTTATTAACGATAACGACTTTGGACTTCTTGATGAAACTATTCCTGAAGATGGTTCTGGAACAGTTGCAATCAATCCTAATCCCACCAAAACAATATTGGGATTAATTGAATTTCCTGAAGGTAATAAACTCGATGCTAGTAACCGGGATGTAGATGGTAGTAAAGATGCTGGTGGTAAGATAAACATCCAGAATCACCCAGTTTTCGGTTTATATCAACCCGATGCGATTGATAGTTTTGAAGTTGGTGGTAAGACTTACTACATCACTGCAAACGAAGGTGATGCTCGTATCCGTCCTGATGGAGATGATATTCTACCTCCTCCGAATGACAAAGAAGGAAACATTTTCAACGAAGAAGCACGAATTGGTGATGATGAAGTAACTCTCGATCCAGATGTTTTCCCCAATGCTGAGGAACTGAAAAAAAATGAAAATCTCGGTCGTCTGAAAATTACCAATAGGTTAGGTGATCTAGACAGTGATGGTGACTTTGATAAATTATTCAGCTATGGTGGTCGTTCCTTCTCTATCTGGGATGAAGTTGGTAACTTAGTATTTGATAGCGGCGACCAAATCGCTAAAATTACTGCGGAACAAACTCCAGAGTTATTCAATGCTAACGATGGAATTGCAGAAGAGTTTGACGAACGTTCTGATGATAAAGGTGCTGAACCCGAATCTGTAACTGTCGGTAAAATTAACGGTAAACCTTATGGTTTCGTTGGTTTAGAGCGTGCTGGTGGTGGAGTACTAGTTTACGACCTAAGCAATCCTACTGCACCTAAATTTGTCCAGTATGTTCGTACCGAAGGCGATATTGCTCCCGAAGGATTGAAATTTATCCCCGCTTCTGAAAGTCCAAATGGAAATCCTGTGTTAGCGGTTGCTAATGAAGAAAGCAAAACCACTACACTTTACGATATTGAAGTTCCTAACTACACTTTGCAAATTCTCCACGCTTCTGATTTAGAGGGTGGTGTAGATGCAATTGACAGTGCTGCAAACTTCGCTGCGATAGTTGATAAATTCGAAGACGAAGTTGAAAACAGCATTACCCTTTCTGCTGGTGATAATTATATTCCCGGACCATTCTTCGGTGCTGCTGGCGATCGCTCTTTGCGTACTCCCTTACAAGAGTTTTACAAAGAGTTCTTTGATATAAATGGTTTAACCAATATTCGTGAAGGTGTCGGTCGCGTTGATATGTCAATTATGAACGCAATTGGCTTTGACGCTTCAGCAGTTGGAAACCACGAATTTGACGCAGGAACTAATGCTTTTGGCGATATCATCGGTACTGATATTCGCGGAACTACTTTAGATGATGCTCGTTGGTTGGGTGCTCAGTTCCCTTACCTCAGCGCTAACTTAGACTTCTCTGGTGATAGCAATCTTGCTAATTTATACACTGAAGAAATATTACCCAACACAGATTTCCAATCTCTCCCCACCGATCTAGATGCTGCAGCAAAAGCACCTAAAATTGCTCCTGCAACAATCATTGAAGAAAATGGCGAAAAAATTGGTGTTGTTGGTGCGACAACCCAATTAGTAGAAACTATTTCTTCTACTGGTGGTGTTGATGTCATTGACCCAGAATCGAATGATATGGCTGAATTAGCAAAAATTCTTCAGCCTACTATTGATAAGCTGATTGCTGATGGTATTAACAAGGTTATTGTAGTCAGCCACTTACAACAGATTGCTCTGGAAAAAGAATTAATTGGTTTACTTTCTGGAGTAGACGTAATTATTGCTGGAGGTTCGGATACACTCCAAGCAGATAGTACTGATAGCTTACGGGAAGGAGATACCGCAGCAGAAGGTTATCCTGTCAAAACCACTAATAAAGATGGCGAACCTGCAGTTATCGTCAGTACCGATGGAGAATATTCCTACGTCGGTCGTTTGGTAGTTGACTTTGACCTTCAAGGTAAAGTTATTCTTGACAGCATTGATGAAAATGTCAGTGGTGCTTATGCTACCGATGACCAAGGTGTTGCTGATGTCTATGGTGAAGATGCTGCAAATGCATTCGCTGAAGGCTCCAAAGGTGCACAAGTTAAAGCCTTGACCGAGGCGGTTGAAGCTGTAGTTACTGCAAATGATGGCATTATTTTCGGTAAAACCGATGTTTTCTTAGAGGGAAGACGCTCGGAAGTTCGCACCCAAGAAACTAACTTGGGTAACTTGACTGCTGATGCAAATTTAGCTGCAGCAAAGAAAGCTGATAATTCAGTAGTAATATCCATTAAAAATGGTGGCGGTATCAGATCTGAAATTGGTAGTGTAGATGGTACCACCGGTGACTTAGGAACAACTCTAGCAAATCTGAAAGCTGGTAAGAACGCAGGAGATATTTCTCAATTAGATCTGGAAAATTCTCTCCGCTTCAACAACGGTTTAACCCTATTAACCGTAAGTGCTCAACAACTCCTTGATATTATTGAGCACGGTGTAGCAGATAGTGGAGACGGACAAACCCCCGGACGTTTCCCCCAAGTCAGTGGTTTAGCATTCAGTTTTGATGATGACTTACCTGCTGGCGATCGCGTACAATCCTTAGCTGTTAAGGATGAAAATGGTAATTTACTCGACGTCATTGCTGAAAATGGTGAATTAGTAGGTGATGCTAACCGCACCTTCCGTATTGTTACCTTAAACTTCTTAGCTGATGGTGGTGATGGTTATCCTTTTCCTGATGGAGAAAGTGCAAACCGTGTAGACTTAGTGGTAGATGGTGCGGAACGTACTGGTCTTGCAACTGCTGCTGATGATGGTTCCGAACAAGACGCTTTGGCTGAATACTTACTTGAGAACTTCTCAACTGAACCTTTTGATGTTGCTGATGTGTCACCAGTAGAAGACGTGCGGATTCAAAATCTTGATTTCCGTGAAGATAATGTGATACCTAGCACCAACGAAATTATCAACAATTTAAACCAAACACCAATTGCAACTCAAAATAATGGTGATACCGAAGTTGAACTAATTAACCTCAGTGGTTTAACCGGTAAGGTGAAAGTTAATTACATCATCAGTAGAGAAGCAGACTTCGATAACGAAGTTTATTTCTACAAAATTGATGATATTACTGGTAGTGTTGGTGGTGTTGGTGTTGGTAATGCAGGATATCTGCAAAATGCGTTAGACAACATTATTTCTCCAGCATTTTCCACTAGTGACGATGGTGTAGAAATTGGAAGTGTTGAACTTGAAGCTGGTTCCTTTATCGCACCTCTAATTATTGCTGATAACACTCTAGAAGTAGCAAAAGAAGGAAATGCAAGCGTTTACTTCGCTTTCCCTGGAGCAGTCGGTGGTGATGGTTTCGACCACATTACAAAACTGAGCAATCGCACCTTTGGTTTTGAAGATTTACCCAACGGTGGCGATCAAGACTTTAACGATATCACGATCACAATTGATAGCTTTAGCGTTTAATGAGAATTTTGAACTTAGAGACAGTATTCCGATGAATATGAGTTCTCAACTGTAGATTAAATAATAAAAACCTGGAGCGATGATTTGTTCCAGGTTTTTCTATTGTATGTATTTTAAGATTAGCTTTTTACCACATGAATTTAAGATTACAAGTATAGGGGAAGAATAGATTTTTTGATGTTCATCAAATTAATTTTCTCTTTATTAGATTTAACTCAAAAATTTAGCTATTAAATATATACATATGAATTAATCTAATTTCCAAAGAAACAACTCATAAATTTCTAGGCTTATCAATCTATAAGCTTAAAACCTATAAGCTTACGGAATTACAGATTTCTGAACCCATAGACTTTGGCTTTTTCTTACTCTTGGCGATGTTGATACTATATGGTTCGCAGAAAATATTAATTCAAGGCTGCAAGTTTATTTTTTTTAGTTTATAATGATTGTGAGACCAAAAGTATAAAAGATACCATCCCTACTTCGGCTTACATAATCAGTAAATTTCGGCTTACGCAATCAGTAAAACAGCTGCAGATATCCATGTGGATACATTGGTATGATTTTTGTGTTCCTCTGTAGTGTAGAGAGCTAGAATCCAGTAATGACATAAAATATGTAGCAATTTGTTTGATTTTACAAATCAACACATAAGGTGTGACAGCTATTCATATAACAATATAAGAGCTTTATTAGTATAAATAATCAAATATTTTTGTGACAAATAAGACAATGCTTACGATATTATGTTCGTGAAAAATATTGTAAGTATAAGACTAAACTTGATTATTCATTTTTTAGTAATAAGATTAGATGAATAAGCATTTATTAACCTGGATAATATAACTATTTTTAATGTAAAACTAATTTCAATTTGTATGAGTATAATACTATTTTTTATGTTTTTTGTAAACCGTTCATAACAAATCAAAACTATGCTTGTAATATTAGTGTTAAGAATTACAGTTTTTAGAAGAATCTGTATTAATTATATTTTGAATTAGATTATTTATATGCAACAAATAATATAAATATTGTTAATAAAATTTATGTTTAAAAAAAGCAAAGTTAGAAAACCTCCTTTTATAATTCATAAATGTCGTGTGCTTATAGATTCAGAATGCTCGACAGCAGGGATCAAGAATCGACTTACTCCATTTTTAAATGAATCAGATATTCACATTCTGGAAGGAAAAAATCTACGTCGGGAAATAAAGAAAGGTAATCCTGTTATAGAATTTAAAACAACGAATGGTACTTGGCAAGTTAAGAATATTGGGAAGAGAAATGGGCGTTACTTATGGGACTTATATTTCTTCTCTTACTATTGTATTTTAGTCTAGTTGAAAATTTATTTTTTTAAGTTTATTGCCTTTTATTTGATTTGAGTTAAGTTTAAAGTTTCTTCAATATTAAATAATATATTTGAGTGTGTTATGGTTATCATCCTGACACACTTCTTTTAAATTAGGACTTACGCAACTGGCATATTTTTCCTGTAGGGTGTGTGACGCTGTAAAAATACCTGAACGTAAGAATCAGACTTATAGCGTCACGCACCAACCACCAATTGTGACACTTG